>JAAWIL010000120.1 GCA_022796315.1 Oscillibacter sp.
CCTGGGCCCCACGGGCGTTGTGGGACTGCTGGGCGGCGTGTCCGTCACCGGCTTTGCCATGGCGGTGTTCATGTCCAACGCCGGCGGCGCCTGGGACAACGCCAAGAAGTACATCGAATCCGGCCATCACGGCGGCAAGGGCTCCGAGCAGCACAAGGCGGCCGTGGTGGGCGACACCGTGGGCGACCCCTTCAAGGACACCTCCGGTCCCTCCCTGAATATCCTCATCAAGCTGTGCTCCACCGTCTCCATCGTCTTCTCCGGCCTGATCCTGGCCTTCAACCTCATGAACCTGCTGTAATCCCCCCATCCTGTCCGCCCGGCCTGGTTTGAACGACCAGGCCGGGCGTTCTCATAGGCGGGATTGGGTTGTTTTGCCATAGAAATTTGAACAGAGTCCTCCTGCTTTGTGGGAAATGACAGTTGACTTTATCTATTTAAAGCTATATATTGAAAAAGTATTCAAGCTGTGGAAGCCGGAGCCTCCTGCCGGGGAAGATGGGGAGCCCAACTCCGCCGGACGGTGCTGCCGGCTCTGGATACAGCGGTCCCTATGGGTACATGAAAAGGAGATGGAGTTAAGATGAAAAAGAAGCTGTTTGCCCTGCTGCTCGCCGCCATGATGGTGCTGAGCCTGGCCGCCTGCGGCGGCGGCAATGATCCTGCGGGGGATGCTCCCGACGATGCCGCATCCGACGGCGCCCCTGACAGCACCCCCGACAGCGCCCCCGAGGGCGGAGAGACCTATGTGGTGGGCATCTCCCAGCTGGTGACGCACGACGCCCTGGACGCCGCCACCGAGGGCTTCCAGGACGCCCTGAATGAGCTGCTGCCGGGTCAGGTGACCTTCGACTATCAGAACGCCGCCAACGACCCCGCCACCTGTTCCACCATTGCCAACGGCTTTGTGTCCAAGAACGTGGACCTGATTATGGCCAACGCCACCCCGGCCCTTCAGGCCGCCGCCACCGCCACCGCGGACATCCCCATCCTGGGCACCTCTGTCACGGAGTACGGCGTGGCCTTCGGCATTGAGAACTTCTCCGGCACTGTGGGCGGCAACGTCTCTGGCACCTCCGACCTGGCCCCCCTGGACCAGCAGGCGGCCATGATCCAGGAGTGGTATCCCGACGCCAAGAACATCGGCCTGCTGTACTGCTCCAACGAGGCCAACAGCCAGTACCAGGTGGACACGGTCCAGGCCTGCCTGGAGGAGATGGGCTACACCTGCACCCAGTACGCTTTCGCCGACTCCAACGACATCGCCGCCGTGTGCCAGACCGCCGCGGACGCCAGCGATGTGCTGTACATCCCCACGGACAACTCCGCCGCCAGCAACACCCCCATCATTGACAACATCTGCCGGGGCAATGTCCCTGTGTTCTGCGGCGAGGAGAACATCTGCAAGGGCTGCGGCGTGGCCACGCTGTCCATCAGCTACTATGACATCGGCCGCAAGACCGGCGAGATGGCCGCCAAGATTCTCACAGGCGAGGCGGAGATCTCCACCATGGCCGTGGAGTACGCCCCGGAGTTTGTGAAGAAGTACAACCCCGCCATCTGCGAGGCGCTGAACATCACCGTGCCCGAGGGCTACGAGGCCGTGGCCTGAGTGATTGCTTCCGGCATGGGTTCCGACATTAAAATGCGGAAATCATACCTGCACGCCGCCCGCCTTCCGGGACACAGGCCGGGAGACGGGCCGGCGGGACTTCCTTGCGAGATTATGATACCGGCGCGAAAGAGCGGAAAAGGGGAGCGTTCCTTTTCTGCTCTTTTGCCCGGAAGAAGAGACCGCCGCGCTTCCGCAGGGCACGGAAGGCGGGGGCTCCATCAACAATTTGGAGGCATCAGCTTATGATGAATTTCATTGGCGCGCTGCCGGGGGCCGTCTCCCAGGGGATGATCTGGGGGATTATGGCCATCGGCGTCTATATCACCTACAAGATTCTGGACGTGGCCGATCTGACGGTGGACGGCTCCTTCTGCACCGGAGGCGCCACGTTTGTGGTGCTCTTCGGCGGCGGCGTCAACCTCTGGCTGGCGCTGCTGGCGGCGCTGATTGCGGGTATGGCGACGGGCCTGGTGACGGGCCTGCTCCACACGGCCTGCGGCATCCCGGCGATTCTGGCGGGCATTTTGACCCAGCTGGGACTGTGGTCCGTGAACCTGGCCATCATGGGCATGAAGGCCAATGTGCCCATCAGCATCATTGACCAGACGGTTTTGAACAAGCTGCTGGTGTCTTTGCGCTTTGTGCAGGGGGTGCCCAGGGGGGACTACCCCGTGTACCGGCACCCGGTTCTGGTGGTGGGTCTCTTTACCGTGGTCATCATCGCCGCGCTGTACTGGTTCTTCGGCACGGAGCTGGGGGCCTCCCTCCGGGCCACCGGGGCCAATCCCAACATGGCCCGGGCCCAGGGCATCAACACGGACACGGGCAAGGTCCTGGGCCTGATGATCTCCAACGGTCTGGTGGCCCTGTCCGGGGCGCTGCTGGCCCAGTACCAGAGCTTTGCGGACTCCAGCATGGGCAAGGGCGCCATTGTCATCGGCCTGGCGGCGGTGATCATCGGGGAGGTGCTGTTCTCCAAGATCTTCCGGAACTTTGCCCTGAAGCTGCTGGCGGTGTCCATCGGCTCCATCATCTACTACATTGTCATCCAGGCGGTGGTGAGCCTCAGCGGCATTGACACCAACTATTTAAAGCTGATCTCCGCCGTGATTGTGGCCATCTTCCTCACCGTCCCCTACTGGAAGGGCCGTTACTTCTCCAAGCCCGTGAAGAGAGGAGGAACCGCAAATGCTTGACATCCAGAACATTTACAAGACCTTCAACGCGGGCACGGTAAACGAGAAGACGGCCCTGAACGGGGTGACTCTCCACATGAACGAGGGGGACTTCGTCACGGTGATCGGCGGCAACGGGGCGGGCAAGTCCACGCTGCTGAACGCGGTGGCCGGTGTATGGACGGTGGACGAGGGCAGCATCACCATAGGCGGGGTGGATGTGACGCATCTTGCGGAGCATAAGCGGGCGCAGTACATCGGCCGGGTGTTCCAGGACCCCATGATGGGCACGGCTGCGACGATGCAGATTGAGGAGAACCTGGCCCTGGCCATGCGGCGGGGCAGGCCCCGGACGCTGCGGAGCGGCATCACGAAGGCGGAGCGGGAGGAGTACCGGGAGCTGCTGAAGATCCTGGACCTGGGGCTGGAGGACCGCTTGACCAGCAAGGTAGGACTTCTCTCCGGCGGCCAGCGGCAGGCGCTGACGCTGCTGATGGCGACGCTGCGCAAGCCCCAGCTGCTTCTGCTGGACGAGCACACGGCGGCGCTGGACCCCAAGACGGCGGCGAAGGTGCTGGAGGCCACGGAGCGGATTGTGGGGAAGGATCATTTGACTACGCTGATGATTACCCATAATATGAAGGATGCCATTGTGCATGGGAACCGGCTGATTATGATGTACAATGGGCGGATTGTGATTGATGTGTCTGGGGAGGAGAAGGAGAAGCTGACGGTACCCCAGTTGTTGGAGCTGTTTGGGAAGGTCAGCGGGAGCGATGAGGCAGACGACACGCTGCTGCTCTCATAAGGAAGCCAGGAAAAAGTTTTCGTCCACCTTTTTCAAAAGGTGGCGGGGTGCAGGGGCAGAGCCCCTGCAAATCCCTCGTAAGATCCGCCGTAAAACGGCGGAGAGAAAAAGGCAGCAAAACAGAGCCCGCCGTCCGAAGGACGGCGGGCTAGCCTTTTGCGGGAGGTTTGCTTCGACTGGGAAAATGGGAAGAGTCTCCCGCGAGGGGCGTGCGCGTCGATTTTGGGGCGGAGGGACTCTCACGCAAGAGGGGATGTGCGTCGATTTTGGGGTGGAGGGACTCTCCCGCAAGAGGGGCGTGCGCTTCGATTTTGGGGTGGAGGGACTCTCCCGCGAAAGGCGCTGCGCTGTTTCGCTACATGTTTTCCTTGCGGCTTTGCCGCAAATTTTTACGGGGGTTTTATTCTTTTTCTTGAAAGAAAAAGAACCAAAAAGAACTTTTTCCTGCGCTTCGCGCCCTGCCTCCAAAATTTTCTCCTCTTCCCCTCTTGACAAACTGTTCATACTGTGTATACTGTACATGTACAGTATACACAGGAGTGACTTCCATGGAACTCATCATTCGCAATACCGCCAACCAACCCATCTATGACCAAATCAGCGCCCAGCTGAAATCCCAAATCATCTCCGGCACCCTCCAGCCCGGAGAGGCCCTCCCCTCTATCCGCGCCCTGGCCAAGGACCTGAAAATCTCCGTCATCACCACCAAACGCGCCTATGACGAACTGGAATCCGAAGGCTTCCTGTATACCGTGGCCGGCAAGGGCTGCTTCGTGGCGGAGAAAAACCTGGACCTGATCCGGGAGCAGCGCCTCAAGGAGCTGGAGGAACACCTCTCCGCTGCCGCGGAGCTGGCTAAAATCTGCGGCGTCTCCCCCCGGGAGCTGCAGGAAATGCTGACTGTCTTGTTAGAGGAGGAATCCCTATGAATGCCATCGAGCTGTCCCATATTGAGAAGTCTTTCGGCGGGTTCGCCATCCAGGATTTGAATTTGACCGTGCCCTGCGGCACCATCTGCGGCCTGGTGGGCGAGAATGGCGCCGGAAAGTCTACCACCATCCGCTTGGCCCTGGGGGCCCTGGAGCCTGATCGGGGCAGCGCCGCCGTGCTGGGGACCGATGTGGCCAGCCCGGCCTTTACCCAGGTGAAGGAGGATGTGGGCGTGGTCCTGGACGAGGCCTATTTCCCCGAAACCCTGAATGCCCGCCAGGTGGGGAAAATCCTGGCCGCTACCTACCGCCAGTGGGAGCAGGGAACCTACGAGGGGTATCTGAGCCGCTTCCACCTGCCGGAAACCAAGCAGTTCAAGGATTTTTCCAGGGGTATGAAGATGAAGCTGGCCATCGCCGCCGCCCTGAGCCACCGGCCGCGGCTGCTGGTGCTGGACGAGGCCACCAGCGGCCTGGACCCCATCGTCCGGGATGAGGTGCTGGAGATCTTCAACGAGTTCACCCGGGAGGAGGACCACTCCATCCTGATCTCCTCCCATATTCTCAGTGACCTGGAGAAGCTGTGCGACTATATCGCCTTCCTCCACCAGGGACGGCTGCTGTTCTGCGACGAGAAGGACCGCCTGCTGGAGACCTATGGCATCTTCATGGACTCCGTGGAGCAGCTGGAGTGCCTGGACCCGGCGGCGGTGGTGGCCAGAGAGGCCAACGGCTACGGCGGTGTCCGGGCCCTGATCCGGCGGGACCTGGCCCCGGCGGGGTTCCGGCTGGAACGGCCCACGGTGGAAGACATCATTCTCTTTACGGTGAAAGGAGCGAAACAGGGATGAAGGCGCTGATTCTCAAGGATCTTTATGTGATCTGGAAGCAAATGCGGGTTTTTATCGTCATTCTGCTGGTGATCTCCATCAGCAACGGGACCTTCGGCAGTGTGTTTATTGTGCTCTGGGTGGCCATGCTGCCCTATACCGCCATGGCCTACGATGAGCGGAGCAAGTGGGACCAGCTGGCTGCCATGATGCCCTACTCCACACGGGACCTGGTGCTGAGCAAATACGTGCTGGGCTGGCTGTTTACCGGCGCGGCAGGGATTCTGGCGGCGGTGGTTCAGATTGTGGTCAGGGCGGTGACAGTCTCTCCTGAGGCCGGGGTCCTGAACATCGTGCTGATCAGTGTCTGCGCCAGCGTGTGCGTTCTGGACATCACCCTGCCGCCGATCTTCTGGTTCGGTGTGGAGCGGGGACGCATGGTCATGTTCCTGATTATTTTCCTGGTCTGCGGCGGCACCGGCGCATTGGGGACCGTTACCGGCTCCATGGAGCAGAGCAGCATCCGGGGACTCCTTGGGTTCCTCACGCTGGCCCTCCCCGTGGCCGCCGTGGCGCTGACGGTCATTTCCGTCCCCCTGTCCCTGCGCCTGTACCAGAGAAGAACCTGATCCCCCGCAAGGAGCGCGAAGCGCAGAAAAAAGTTTTTGCTCAAGCTTTTTTCAAAAAGCTTGCGGGGTGCAGGGGCAGAGCCCCTGCAAAAACCCTCGGAGGTGCCGGGGCGCAGCCCCGCAAAGAACCCGGGGCGCAGCCCCGGCAAACAACCGAAGGCATCCCACCCCAGGCGCCAGCCCCAAAAATGTTCCCATAGAAAATCCCCCCAGGGCCTTGGGCCCTGGGGGGATACACATATCATCTCATCAACCGGATACGGAGCGCCTTAGAGCCTGTTTAATATCTCGACGTGTATGGATTGGCGAGTGGATTTTTTGCCCTGCAAGGCAAAAATCCGCAGGCATCCTGACGGATGGCAAGGA
>JAAWIL010000121.1 GCA_022796315.1 Oscillibacter sp.
CGCAGGCATCCTGACGGATGGCAAGGATTTTTAACGCAGTCAGGGCGGATAATACGCCGCCAAGACATGCGCGGGGAGATTTTAAACAGGCTCTTAGACACAGCTGTATTTGTGTACTGATTTGTGTACCAGCCATTCCCTAAAAAACCTGCCATTTCTTCTTTAGTCATTATGATTATGACAGGTATGATGAGAAGGAGTACGTCCCTATTACGCCGGGCTGTCGGAACAGGCGGCACTGTCACGGAAGATCGTTTTAATGATGGCGCTGATTTTTATAGGGATACAGCGTTGAATATAAGCGGTACAGTGATTGAGGTAACGAACTATTATATCTGTATCGAAAATATTTACTGCTTGCTATTATAGACATCGGCGGAGACGGCACAAATGAGGTAGTCTTGTGCCGCGATGGAACTGCAGATTCGGCATATACAGTTTTATATGAACAGAATGGAAACGTGTATGAGACAATAATCGGAGGCAGCAGAAGTGTACAGATGCTGCAAAGCAATGGGTTATTTTACGGCAGCGGCGGAGCATCCAGCGGCTACGTACAAGGTTGTGAACTCAATGGCAGCCGCTGTGAAGCAATCATATTTCTTGTATCATTGCCGATTATTGTTTCCAGGCGATTTGAGGGGCTTTCCAGGGGCTGACCGCGAAGGGAACGTTGTGTGCTTTTTGTCTGCCAACGGACCACAGCACCGCCGAAAGCCTTGCGCCGCAACGGTTTTTGCGGAATCTATACGCAAGAGGGCACCTCAAGGTGCGATACTTGCCCAAAGGAGAGCGTATCGTGTGTATTGACTGCATCAAGGACGCCCGCCTGGAGGACACGGGGTTCAGCTATACCATGTCGTTGATCCAGGGGAAATATAAGATGTTGATCCTCTATACCCTGTCGGGTTACGGCGTGGTGCGATTTAATGAGATGAAAAAGTATATCGGTTCGATTTCCTATAAAACCCTCAGCGCGGCCTTGAAGGAGCTGGAATACGACGGTCTGGTGCGCCGCAAGGAATATCCTCAGATTCCGCCCAAGGTGGAATACAGCCTGACAGACCGGGGAGAATCCCTGATTCCTATTTTAGACGCCCTGTGTGAGTGGGGAGAGCGGCATCGGGGGAACCCATAAACCTCATACTCAAAGGAGGTCCGCAGCCATGAAGATCCACTGCAAACCGGCGTTCGCCTCCGGCCTGCTCTGCGCGGGCGGATTGCTCCTGTTTGCCTCCGGCATCATCGCGGCGGAGTGGTGGCAGCGGGTCTTTACCATCGCCATTTCCGCCAGATACCTGTTCACCGGCTTGTCCAAATCCGCCGCCAAAAACGCGGACGCCCTGCACCGCCATTACAGCGAAACCGCCGTAGCGCTCTACGGAAAATATGCCCTGATCAAAACGAATCTTCCCCTGATCCTTCTGGCGGTCTTTTTGGGCGCCGCGCTTTTTCTCCGGTTTGCCTTTGACCTTGTCACTCCCGCCAGCGCCGCGGCGGTCTTCTGTGTCCTATTGACCGTTTCCGCCGCGTACAGCATTGGGCTGGACCGAACGATTCAAAAAACGATCCAAAACGGCCCCGAAACTCCACACGCAGAGGACCCCCATTGACCGCGCCGCGGGAAACCGCCGAAAATCCCCCTTGCGCCATTCGGCGCAAGGGGGATTTTTCACTCCTGCTCGCTCGCCTGCCTGCCGGCGTCCGGCTGCCTGCACAAAAACGCCAGCGCGGCAATCGTCACCGCCATTCCCAGAAGCATCATCGCCGTGGGGACCTCGGCATAGAAGATCCACCCAAACACCACCGCGGCAATGGGCTCGCCGCCGGCGGCCAGGATCGACACCGTCCCCGCCTCGGCGTGCCGCAGCGCCACCGTCAAAAACACATAGGGCAGTACGGACGTACACAGGGCATGCACCACCAGGAACAGCAGATGCGGCAGCGTGTCCTCCGCCAAATAGGCCCCGACCTTCCCATACTCCGCAAAGGGCATCAGCACCAGGCCGACCTGCAAAACGCTGTAAAAAATCACGGTATAGCTGTGATATCCCCGGTCCAGCGCCTGCCGGGAGAAGATGCCGTACAGGGCGTAAAACAAGGCGGCCGCCAGCCCCATCAGGATTCCCCCCAGAGAGATCTCCAGGCCGGACGTCTGCTCCAGAAGACCGCTGGCCAAAACACAGCCCAAAATGGCCAGAATCATGCAGGCGATCTTTCGCCGGGTGATCTTCTCCCGGAACAGGAACGCCGCCAGCACCACCACAAACACCGGCGACAGGCTCAGCAAAACCGCCGCCAGCGACAGCGTAAGCGTGTTGATTGCTTCATTGTAGCACAGGTTGAGCCCCAGCATACCAAGCAGGCCCGAGCCCAACAGAAGGGGAAAATCCTTGGGCTTGACCCGGAACCGCGACCGGTCCTCCAGCAGAATCACCGCCGCCAGAGCCAGCACGGCGAAGCTCACCCGCAAAAACAGAATCGTCGGACTGCTCATGCCATAGCCGCCCAGCTTCCGCACAAAAACCCCCGCGGCGCCAAACACAATTCCGGCCATAACAGGAAGTAATAAAATCATCCTTTTCATACGATTTGTTTCATCCCTTTCCCTTCCCCCGGTGTCTCTCCATGTCCTGTCTCTTATTTTTTCGTCAAAACAGTGATGGAGCGGCGCTCCAAGACCGATCCCTGTCCTGCGGGCAGAAGCGGAGCGGACCGGCATCCAGGTATGATTTTTGAATTTAAAATCCGGAAATCATACGATTGGCTGGAAGCCGTTTTGCCCGATCCTACCCCCGCATTCCCCGAACGCGGGAGCCCTCCCGAACGCGCCATCCATATTTTGTACGAATTATACCACGGGCGGGTTCCCAGTTCAATCTATCCTTTGTTATATTTCCGCAGCTCCCAGCGCACAAAACGCAGGGAAACCCGGCCAAAATTCCTGTTTTGCGCGTCCGGCCCTGCGGGGGCGGTGATTCCTTCTGAGCGGAAAGGCCGGAAGTACTCTGTGCCGCCTAAAATCCGCGTGAGGACACGTCCCCCCGCAAGCGATCCATTGACAGAGAAAGCACCCGGTGTTATAGTGAACCTATTCTCGCCCCAACATGGAAGGATTGATTTTAATGAATCATTTCACGCAGATTGCCCAAGCGCTGGAAGCCCGCGGTCTGGACGCCATGCTGCTCACCGGGGAGGCCAACCGCTTCTACGCCTCCGGCTTTCACTCCGCCGGCACCGACGGCGTGGCCCTGGTGACCCGAAGCCATCACTACTACTTCACCGACGCCCGCTACACCGAGGCCGTCGGCCGCTGTGTGCGGGACGCGGAACTGCGGGAGTCCAAGCCCGGCCGGGGCTATACGGTGCTGGTCCAGGAGGTGGTCTCCCAGGAGAACCTGCACCGGGTGGGCTTTGAGGACGCCTATATGACCGTGCAGGACTGCGCCCGCTACCGCAAGGCCCTCTCCTGCGAGCTGGTGCCCGCCACGGATCTCCTGACAGACCTGCGCCGGGTGAAGGACGCGGAGGAGCTGGACTCCATGGTGCAGGCCCAGCGGATCGCCGAGCGCGCCCTGGAGGAGATCCTCCCGGAAATCCGCCCCGGCGTCACGGAGAGGGAGCTGGCCGCAAAGCTGCAGTACCTCATGCTGCACTTCGGCGCGGAGGACAAGTCCTTTGACCCCATTGTGGTCTCCGGCCCCAACGGAAGCCTGCCCCACGGCGTCCCCTCCTCCCGGGAGATCCGGTCCGGGGAGTTCGTCACCATGGACTTTGGCTGCGTATACCACGGCTACTGCTCCGACATGACCCGCACCGTAGCGGTGGGCTCCGTGACGGACGAGATGCGGACGGTTTACGAAACCGTGCTGGCGGCGCAGAAGGCGGGCATTGCCGCCGCCCGGGCCGGCGTCACCGGCCGGGAGGTAGACGGCGCCGCCCGGAAGGTCATTCAGGAGGCCGGATACGGCCCCTATTTCGGCCACGGGTTCGGCCACGGGGTTGGGGTGGAGATCCATGAGAGCCCCTCCGCCTCCTCCGCCAACGACCAGCCCCTGCCCGAGGGGGCGGTGATCTCTGCGGAGCCGGGAATCTACCTGCCGGGAAAGCTGGGCGTGCGCATTGAGGACGTAATTCTCATCCAGCCCAAGGGCTGCAAGAATCTAACCCTGGCGCCCAAGGACCTGCTGATCCTGTAACCGCGCGCGAAGCGCAGAAAAAAGTTTTTGATCCATCTTTTTCCAAAAAGATGGCGGGGCGCAGGGCAGAGCCCCTGCGAAGCCGCCGCAAAGCGGCGCAAAACGCCAAAAGCACCCGCAATCAACAGGGGAATGGCTTAACACAGGCCATTCCCCCTCTTTCTCCGCCCCGCCGCCGGAATTTTTATGCCGCCCCCACCCCCGTCAGCCGTTGACAAACTCTTTTTTGGGAAGCATAATAGAGAGAACATCAAACACTGCGGGAGGAACCCTATGGATACCATCTATATCACCGGCCACCGCAACCCGGACACCGACTCCATCGTCGCCGCCATGGCCTACGCCGCGCTGAAAAACGCCCTGGGCCTCCGGGAATACCAGGCCGCCCGGCTGGGCCAGGTCAGCGATGAAACCCACCTGGTGCTCAACCGCTTCGGCTTCCAGCCCCCTCCGCTGCTCACCAACGTCCGCACGCAGGTGCGGGACCTGGACTACGATACCCCGCCCACCCTCTCCGCCACCGCCACCATCAGCCGGGCCTGGCAGACCATGCAGGCGGGGAAGATCTCCGTCCTGCCCGTGGCTAACGAGGACGGCACCCTGTACGGCATGCTCTCCGCCGGCGACGTGGCCAACTACGACATCCGATCCGTCCGCAATCCCCAGATTGACAGCGTCCCCGTATATCACCTGATCTCCGTGCTGGAGGGCCGGATTCTCAACGCCGCCGGGGAGCTCCCCGAGGTGGTCTCCGGCGAGGTGGTCATCGCCCTGCCCACCTGCCGGGAGAACCTCCTGTTCTCCAATCCCGACAGCATCGTGGTCTGCGGCGACCAGCCCGACATGATCCGCCGGGCCCTGGAGATCGGCGTCAGCTGCGTCATCATCTGCCAGGCGGAGGTCCCTCAGGAGTTCCTGGCGGAGGCCACGGAGACCTGCCTGATCTCCACGCCCCTGGACCCCTATCAGGCGGTGCGTCTGATCTGGCACGCCATGCCCATCTCCCACCTGTGCAAGCGAAAGGACCTGGTGAGCTTCCACCTGGGCGATTATATCGATGACGTCCGGGACGCCGTGCTGGAGAGCCGCTTCCGGGCCTATCCCATCCTGGACGACGAGGAGAAGGTGGTGGGAACCCTGTCCCGCTTCCACCTGCTGCGCCCCCGGAGAAAGCGGGTGGTCCTGGTGGACCACAACGAGAAGGCCCAATCCGTGATTGGCCTGGACCAGGCGGAGATCCTGGAGATCGTAGACCACCACCGCCTGGCGGACATTGAGACCAGCAACCCCATCGCCGTGCGCAATGAGGCCGTGGGCAGCACCAACACCATTGTGGCGGAGATGTACCAGGAGAAGGGCCTCATGCCCACCTCCAAAATGGCCGGCCTCATGGCCGCCGCCATCGTCTCCGATACGGTGATGTTCAAGTCCCCCACCTGCACCCAGCGGGACAAGGACATGGCCCACCGCATGGCCCGGATCGCCAACGTCCAGCTGGAGGAACTGGGCAAGGCCATCTTCTCCGCCACCTGCGGCGACGACAAGAGCGTCGAGACCATTCTGAAGACGGACTACAAGGAGTTCCACATCGCCGGCCACAACCTGGCGGTAAGCCAGGTGACCTGCATGGACTCCGACCGTCTGCTGGCCCGGGAGGAGGAGTTCCTCCAGCTCATGCGGGAGATCCAGCAGGCGGAGGGCTTCCACACGGTGGTGCTGATGATCACCGACGTGCTGCTGGACGGCACACAGCTGCTCTTCGTAGGGGACGAGGACTCCATCCGGCAGGCCTTCAACATCCGGGACGACGGCGGCAACTGCGCCTTCCTCCCCAAGATCATGTCCCGGAAAAAGCAGGTCATCCCCATGCTCTCCGCCCTGTGGGGCTGAGACGAGGCGCTTTCCACCAAAAAACCGGAGCGGCCGCCCAACGGGCGGCCGCTCTTCCTATTGTAGTCAACGCAGCTGAAAAAACGGTTGCTTCTTTTCAGAACCTGTATTCATAATCGGGGATGCCGGATGGACGAGGAGTTTTCTCGTCAGACAAGGAGATGTTCCGCAGCAATCCTGACGGATTGCAAGGAACAGCGACGCAGTATGGCGGGAA
>JAAWIL010000122.1 GCA_022796315.1 Oscillibacter sp.
GGAGTCCGCCATCCGGATCACCCACCTGCCCACAGGCCTTGTGGTGGAGTGCCAGGACGAGCGGAGCCAGTACAAGAACAAGGACAAGGCCATGAAGGTTCTGCGGTCCCGGCTCTACGAGATGGAGCGGGAGCGCCAGGCCGCCGCCGAGGCCGCCCAGCGCCGCTCCCAGGTGGGCAGCGGAGACCGCAGCGAGCGCATCCGCACGTACAACTTCCCCCAGGGCCGGGTGACGGACCACCGCATCGGCCTGACGCTCTACAAGCTGGACGCCGTGATGGACGGCCAGCTGGACGAGATCCTCGATGCCCTGGCGGCGGCGGAGCAGGCCCGGCGGCTTCAGAGCGGAACGGCGGAGTGAGCAGAAAGAAACGACTGGAATCCGGCGGGGAATCCCCGCGAGAGAAATAGAGGCGAACACATATGATGCAGACGATCTACTATGACTTACGGGATATCAAGGGCCCGCAGAAGGAGATTCGGGACAAGGTCAGCGCCGCCGCCAAAATCCTCCGGGAGGGCGGTCTGGTGGGCCTGCCCACGGAGACGGTGTACGGCCTGGGGGCCAACGGCCTGGACAGCGCCGCCGTCCGGAAGATCTTTGAGGCCAAGGGCCGGCCCCAGGACAACCCGCTGATCCTCCACGTCACCGGCCCCCAGTGGCTGCTGCGTTACTGCGCGGAGGTGCCCCCCATGGCCTACGTGCTGGCCCGGAAATTCTGGCCCGGCCCCCTGACGCTGATTTTGAAGCGGGGCCCCGGGATTCCGGATGAGACCACCGCAGGGCTGGACACCATTGCGGTCCGCTGTCCCAACCACCCGGTGACCCTGGCGATCATCCGGGAGGCGGGGGTGCCCATCGCGGCCCCCAGCGCCAACCTCTCCGGCCGGCCCAGCTGCACCACGGCGGAGGATGTGATGGAGGACATGGACGGCAGAATCCAGTGCCTGGTGGACGGCGGCCCCTGCGTGGTGGGGGTGGAGTCCACCATCCTGGACCTGACCTGCAAGCCGCCCCGGCTGCTGCGCCCCGGCGGGGTGTCCATGGAGACCCTGGAGCAGCTGATCGGCCCCATCGCCCTGGACAAGGCCGTCAGCGGCAGTCTCTCCGACCAGGAGCAGCCCAGGGCACCCGGCATGAAGTACCGCCATTACGCCCCCAAGGCCCCGGTCACCGTCGTCACCGGCGCGCCGGGGGACTCCGCCCGGGAGATCCTGCGGCGGGTGGGTCCCGCCTCCGGCGTCATCTGCTTTGACGAGTACGCCGCCCGCTTTGCCGGGCAGAAGGTCCAGGCCCTGGGTCCCAGCCAGGACAAACAAACCCAGGCCCAGCGGATCTTTGACGCGCTGCGGGCCTTCGACAGTGAGGATGTGACGGAGATTTACGCGCAGTGTCCCGATAATCAGGGGCTGGGTCTGGCCATTGCCAACCGGCTGAAAAAGGCCGCCGGCTTCCACATCATTGACGCCGACAGCCCCCGTGTGGTGATCGGCATCACCGGCTGCACCGGCGCAGGCAAGACCAGCGTTCTGGAGGCCCTGCGGAGCATGGGGGGCCAGGTGGTGGACTGCGACGCCGTGTACCACCAGATGCTGGAGGAGAACGACGAGATGCGCAACGCCATCAACGTGGTATTCCCCGGCGTGTTTACCGCCGAGGGGAAGCTGAACCGCCAGAAGCTGGGCAAGGAGGTCTTTGCCCAGCGGGACCGGCTCTCCCGGCTGAATGAGATCGTCTTCCAGTATGTGGTGCCGGAGGTCCGGCGGCTGGTGGGCAGCGAGGAGGGCCTGTACGCCGTGGACGCCATCAACCTGCTGGAGAGCGGCCTCTCCGAGCTGTGCGACTGCACCATCGCGGTGACGGCGCCCACAGAGCTGCGGGTCCGGCGGATCATGGCCCGGGACAACATCTCCGAGCAGTATGCCCGGATGCGGGTCACCGCCCAGAAATCGGATGAATACTACCGCACCAAGTGCGACTATGAACTGGCCAACGCCGGGGACGACCCGAAGGCCTTCCAGGCGGAGGCCCGGGAGTTCTTCCGGCGGCTGATTGAGGCCATCAAGGAGGAAAAAGCCCGTGGAAAAGAGTGAGTTCAAGACATGGAAGGAGAAGCTGTTCTCGGACAAGAAGAACGGCTATGACCGCCTGACGGACCGGGAGCTGGAGGCCATGGAGGCCTACTGCGCCGGCTACAAGGCGTATCTGGACGAGGGAAAGACGGAGCGCCTCTGCGCCGCGGAGAGCATCCGCCTGGCGGAACGGGCCGGCTACCGGCCCTACGTCCGGGGCATGGAGCTGAAGGCGGGGGACCGGGTCTATCTCTGCAACCGGGGCAAGGCGGTGATGCTGGCCCATATTGGGACGAAGACCCTGGCGGAGGGCGCCCAGATCGCCGCCGCCCACATCGACTCCCCCCGGCTGGACCTGAAGCCCAACCCGCTGTATGAGGACAGCGAGCTGGCCTATTTCAAGACCCATTACTACGGCGGCATTCGGAAGTACCAGTGGGTTACGCTGCCCCTGGAGCTCCACGGCGTGGCGGCGCTGAAGGACGGCACCCAGGTGCCGGTGCACATCGGCGCCGCGCCGGGGGAGCCGAAGCTGGTGATTACGGATCTCCTGCCGCACCTGGGCCAGGAGCAGGCCAAGAAGCCCCTGGGCAGCGCCATCCCCGGCGAGACGCTGAACCTGCTGCTGGGCAGTCGCCCCATCGGCGGCGAGGAGGAGAAGAGCCGGGTGAAGCTGGCCGTCATGAAGCGGCTCTACGAGACCTACGGCATTGTGGAGGACGACTTCACCTCCGCCGAGCTGGAGGCGGTGCCGGCGGGCACGGCCTGCGACGTGGGCCTGGACCGCTCCCTGATCGGCGCCTACGGCCACGACGACCGGGTGTGCGCCTACGCCGCGCTGCGGGCGCTGCTGGATCTGGAGGGCACGCCGGAGAAGACCGCCGTCTGTATGCTGGCGGACAAGGAGGAGATTGGCTCCGACGGCGTGACCGGGATGCAGTCCGCCGCCTTTGACACGTTCATGGAGGACCTGTGCGAGACCCAGGGGGTTCCCCTCCGGGCCTGCTATGAGCGCTCGTTCTGTCTCAGCGCCGACGTGACGGCGGCCTACGACCCCAACTATCCGGACGTCTTTGAGAAGCGGAACGAGGCCAAGGTGAACTACGGCATCAGCCTGTGCAAGTACACCGGCTCCCGGGGCAAGTCCGGGGCCTCTGACGCCGACGCGGAGACGGTGGCCTATGTGCGGCGGGTCTTTGACGAGGCCGGGGTCATCTGGCAGATCACGGAGCTGGGCAAGGTGGACGCCGGCGGCGGCGGAACGGTGGCCATGTATATGGCGAACCGGAACATCGCCACCCTGGATGCCGGCGTGCCGGTGCTGAGTATGCACGCGCCCTTTGAGACCGTGGCCAAGGTGGACTGCTATGAGACGTATCTGGGAGTAAAAGCCATCTACCAGGCCAAGTAAGCCAAAAGTTTCGTCCACCTTTTCAAAGGTGGCGGGGGTCCAGGGGGCAGCGCCCCCTGGGGGAATCCGGAGGGATACCTCCGCAAACCAGGAGCGCCCGGGGCTGTCCGCCCCGGGCGCTTTCCCTGTATTCACCGTCAACCCGCCTAATCCACCTTCTCCCACAGCCATTCCGGCAGCAGCTCCCCGTTTTCACATCGTGCCGCACACACGCCGCGGTACGCGTCCAGAACCGCCGCCCCGCACCCGCAGGCATCCCATCCGGCGGAAAACCGGGTAAAGAGAGCGCGAAAAGGGGAGAACGCCTCCCTGCCGGCGGGATCGTCGGGGAGGGGAAGAGGTAGAGAGAGGGAGAACCGTCCGTCCTGCCGGAGCAGCTGCCCCAGGGCCTCCCTGTTCGCGGCAATGACGGAGGCCCCGGCAGCTGAATGGAGCACCGGGCTCCACGGAAGACAGCGTAGGGCTCCACGGAAGACAGCGTAGGGCTCCACGGAAGACAGTGTAGGGCTCCAGGGAGGGCGGAAGCGCCCGGCGGCTCCTGCCAGGACACGCCCCATGATTCGCTTCCTGGACAAATCCCACGACAGACAGCGGCAATTTCCGCGAAACTTCCCCAATTCCGACAAAAGAAATTTCTCCGATTCCGTTGCGCCGGAACACCAGAGTGTGATACTATGATAGACAGACAAATGACCACGGGAGGCGGACGTATGGCAAAGGTAACCAAATACTATATTGTGGCGGCGGACGCTCTGCCGGAGATCTTCATCAAGGTGGCGGAGGCCAAGCGGATGATGCAGACCGGCGAGGTGGAGACCGTGGGCGCGGCGACCCGTCTGGCGGGGATCAGCCGCAGCGCGTTCTACAAATACAAGGACGCCGTGCAGCCCTTCAACGACATGAAGGCGGAGCACATCCTCACCTTTTACGCCATGCTGAAGGACAACACCGGCGTGCTGAGCCGGGTGCTGTCGGTGTTCGCGGCCTCCGGGGCCAATATTCTCACCATCAATCAGAGCATTCCCACCAACGGCTGCGCCGCGGTGACCATCTCCGCCGGCACCAGCGAGATGGAGGAGAGCCTGGAGCAGCTTCTGGCGGACGTTGGCGGCCTGGACGGCGTGGTGAGGTTCGAGATTCTGGCGGGGTAAAGGGCGGAGCCCGCGTCCGCCCCGGCGGGGAACGCGGAACTGGAATACGAGAGAGGGTTTTTCCATGATACAGATTGCGATTTTGGGCCTGGGCACGGTGGGAACCGGCGTGGCCAGGATTGTGGCGGAGAACGCCAAGCAGATTGAGCGGAAGCTGGGGGAGCCGCTGCAGGTGAAGGCCGTTTTGGTGCGGCACTTCAAGGACGGCCCCTACCGGCAGCTGATGACGGACGACTTCGCCCGCATCGAGGAGGACGAGGATATCCGGGTAGTGGTGGAGACCATCGGCGGCGTGGAGGCGGCCTATGAGTACACCAGGCGGGCCCTGAACGCCGGCAAACACGTGGTCACCGCCAACAAGCAGCTGGTGGCGGAGAGGGGCTGCGAGCTGCTGGCCCTGGCCAGGCGGAAGAACGTCAGCTACCTCTTTGAGGCCAGCGTGGGCGGCGGCATCCCCGTTCTGCACCCCCTGACGCAGTGCATGGCCGCCAACCGCATAGACGAGGTGTACGGCATCCTGAACGGCACCACCAACTATATTCTCACCCGCATGGTCCGCACCGGCGCCTTTTTCTCCGACGCCCTGCGGGAGGCCCAGGCCAAGGGCTACGCCGAAGCGGACCCCACCGCCGACGTGGAGGGCATCGACGCCGGGCGGAAGATCTGCATCCTGGCGGATCTGGCCTTCGGCCGCCAGGTGGACCCGGCCCAGGTGCCCATGGAGGGAATCTCCAAGCTCAGCCTGCGGGATGTGAAGATCGCCCAGCGGGCGGGCTACCGGGTGAAGCTTCTGGGGCGGGCGGTGCGCCTCCCCGGCGGCGGACGCACGGCCTATGTGGCACCCCACCTGATCCCCGAGGACAGCCCCATCGCCAACGTGGAGGACGTGTTCAACGCCGTGGTGGTCCGGGGCAACGCCACGGGCGAGGTGATGTTTTACGGCCGGGGAGCCGGGGAACTGCCCACGGCCTCGGCCTGTGTGGCGGATGTTATGGAGGCCCTTCAGCAGAGCTCCAGGCGGGAGGAGATCGGCTGGGAGGCCGGCGCCGAGGGCTTTGAGGACCCCTGGGAGCTGGAGACCCGGTACTACTTCCGCATCGAGGGGAGCCTGACCGACGCCGCCATGGCCTTCGGCCAGGTGGAGGTCCTCAGTGAGGACGGCGAGACCGCCTTTTTGACGGACCGGATCAGCGGCCTGGCCGTGAAACAGCAGTCCAAGTCCCTGAACGTGCTGGCCCGGATGCGGGTGCTGGCGTAAATCCCTGCGTTTGCGTATACTGGAAGGGCGGCGAAGCCCCCTGCGTTCCAAAAATCCTGCGCAGCCTGATCCGGCGCCGCAGCGGCCCGCCGGATGTTCCTATAGTCAAAACACGGGAACATCGGGAACCTGATGTTCCAGGCGGGCAAAGCCCGCGGCACGGAAACTGTGCCGTGTTTTGCCTATGAAGTCCACCGCCAGGCCGTTTCACGGCCCCTGGACGCATAAGAGCCTGTTTAAAATCTCGACGTGTATGGATTGGCGAGTGGATTTTTTGCCCTGCAAGGCAAAAATCCGCAGGCATCCTGACGGATGGCAAGG
>JAAWIL010000123.1 GCA_022796315.1 Oscillibacter sp.
CAGGAATCCTGACGGATTTCAAGAGTTTCTGACGCAGCCAGACGAAAAATTTTCCGTCAAGATGCGTGCCGGCGCCTATTGGTACAGCTTCTGAGAGGGTTCTCCCGTCTGCGGGGCGTCCTGTGGGGAGCTTTGACCCTGTAGGGGCGGCTAATAGCCGCCCGTCCGAAGGGAGATCCGGTCTTCCGTGGAAAGGAAAAAACCGCTGACCGCCAGTCCTGGCGGGGGAGGGGGTGGCCCGGCCAGGGGATTGGTCCCTGCGGGGCATGCCGTCCTAGGGGGAAGTCCGGCGGTCGGGGGGATTGGCCCGGCCGGGGTCCGGGCCCTACAGGAAAATCCGGAGGTCGGGGGGATTGGCCCGGCCGGGGGTCCGGGCCCTACAGGAGAATCCGGAGGTCGCGGAAGGACGGGCGGCTATTAGCCGCCCCTACCGACCAAAAGAACACCCAGAGCAAGAGGCTGACCGGTTATAACCGGTCAGCCTCTTTGATATCAACAACCGTCAAGTGATTCCCCTTCACAGAAAACCGCACCTCCAGCCCGGCGAATCCGAACCCGTACACCCGCTTCGGGTCCTCCTGATACCGGGGCCGGGGGTCCTGGGCCAGCACCCCCGCCAGGGCGTCCCGGTGGGCCGGGGGCACCCGCTCCAAGAGCTCCGGCGGGATCTCCACCGCCAGGGTCTCTCCCGGCGCCGGGGCGAAGCCCTCCAGGGCCTCCGGGCGGCAGTCGGCGTAGGGCAGGTAGGGCTTGATGTCCAGGATGGGCGTTCCGTCCATGAGATCCGCCCCCCGGAGCCGGAGCACGGGCCCCTCCGCCGAGGCCCCCACCCCCGCCAGCTCCACGCAGGACAGGCCGATGGGGTTGGGCCGGAAGGGGGAGCGGGTGGCGAAGACCCCCATCCGCCGGTTGCCCCCCAGCCGGGGCGGGCGCACCGTGGGGGACCAGGTGTCCCGGAGGGCCCGGTCAAATACCCACACCAGCCACAGGTGGGAGAACCCCTCCAGGCCCCGCAGGGCCTCCGGGTTCCGGTACTCCGGCGTGAAGACCACTGTGGACTCCAGCTCCGGCACCAGCCCGCTCTGGCGGGGGACGCCGAATTTGCCGGGCAGCTGGCCGCGGATGTGGGCAATGACGTGCATGGAATAGTCCATAGCGCTCACCTCCCGCCGGGGCCCGGGGCGTCCAGGGCCCGGACCATCTCCTCCGCTGGGTCGATGAGGGGCAGGGCGGTCCGGAGGGCCAGAGCGGCCTTGAAATAGGGGAAATGGGTACAGCCCAGTACCAGGGCCTCCATGCCGCACTGACGGAACCACGCGGCCAGTGCGGGCAGGCCGTGGCGCTCCACCAGGGCCTCCGGGTCTATTCCGGCCTCGATGGACACCACCGCCGGCAGCAGGCAGGCCCCCAGCAGCTCCAGGGCGGGGTTGGCGTCGTACAGCGCCCGCTCGATGCCCGCCAGCCCCTGGGCGTTGGCGGCGATGAGCCCCAGGCGTCCGTAGCGGGGGGCCAGGGAGCGGTAGATCTCCAGGGGCGTCACGATCCGCAGGCCCGTCTCCTCCGCCAGGGGGGAAAAGTCCACAGCGGAGGACAGGGAGTTGCAGTAGACAAAGGCCCGGTCACAGCCCTGGGCCATGGCCTCCTCCAGCACCCGCCGGACGGCGGCGGTCTTCTCCGCCGGGGCGGAGAGCTGGAAGGCCGTTTGGGACAGGGGGTCCCGGGAGAGGGGAAAGGGCAGGCCCGCCAGGCCGTGGGCGGACAGCAGGTCCACCCCCATCCGGGTGTCCACCGGGGTTCCCGCCAGTACTGCGGCTGTCATGGCCTCACCCCACTCTCCGCTGGAAGTTGCCGTAGATCCGGACCCCCTCCTGCACGGTAAAGAACGCGTCCGGGTCGATGGAGCGGACGGCGTGGAGCAGCTCCTCGATCTCATACTTGGAGAGGCACACGCATAAGACATTGGTCCCCGACCCCGTGTAGGCCCCGGTGCCGCCCCAGTAGGTGACGGTCCGGTTCACCGTCTCCATGACGAAGCTGCCCATCTTCTGGGGGTCCTCCTTGGTAAAGATCAGAGCCTGGACGTTGATGGTCTGCTTGTGCATCCGGTCCAGCATGATGGAGGAGAAGAAGTTGTAGATCACGGAGTAGATGGCCGTCTCCGCGTTGAAGAGCACCAGGCAGGCGGCGTAGAGGAAGGCGTTGAAGGTCAGGGAGAAGCGGCCGATGGTGAAGGTGCTGCCCCGCTTGTTCATGCACAGGCCGATGGTGAAGAGGCCGCCGTCGCTGCACCCGCAGGTGAGCACGATGCCGCCGCCCACGCCGCTGAGGAACCCGGCCAGCAGACAGGCCGTCAGGTAGTCGTCCACAATGGGAACGGCGGGGATGGGGATCACGCTGTAGAAGAAGGAGACGGCGGCGGAGCAGATGACGGTGTGAATCGCCGTCTTCCGGCCCAGCACCTTCCAGGCGAAGAGCAGGATGGGGATGTTGGCCAGAAAGACCAGGATGCCCGCGATGTCCGTGGCGCCGAAGCTGATGTGGAGGTAGGTTTGCAGCAGCGTCCGGATCACCTGGCATACGCCCAGGATGCCGCCGGAGTAGAGGTTTAGAGGGACGATGAAGAGATTGACGCTGAGGGCGGCGATGAACTCGCCCACCAGCGCCGCCGCCAGACGCAGCCAGCGGTTGTGAAAGGTGTTGTACAGCATGGGCTGATTCCTCCAGTCGCAGGGATGTAGCTTGCCCTGTCTCCCTTGATTATACGACATCTTCGGAAAACTACAAGAGGAATCTGAATTTTGGGCGTGTCCGATTAGGGATTTTATGGGGATTCCCGCAGGCCCGGCAGGGGCGGCGCTCCAAGGGCGCTTTGCCGCCGCCTGCGGCGCCGGGACTACAGGGCGTAGCGCAGGCACCGCCGCAGCCGCTCCTGGGCCCGCCGCAGCGTCCGGGACACCGTGGAGGGACAGACCCCCAGCTGCCGGGCGATGGCGCAGACGGAGAGTCCCTGGTCGTAATGCAGCTCCAGCAGCTGCCGCTGGCGGGGGGTCAGCTCCTGGGCCCTGGCCTGGCGGAGGTTTCGCCGCAGCCGTTCCAGCCGCAGGTCGTTGTCCTCTCCGTTCTCCCGGAGCCAGACGGTCATGTCGCCGATCCACTCGCTGCTGCGGGTATCAAAGACTGTAGCGCTCATGTTTATGATAACTCCTGTCATAGTATCGCGCGGTCAGCACCGCCAGCTCCCGGCTCTCCCGCAGCAGGGGCTGCAGCGCCTCCATCCGCAGGCGCAGCCTCCGCCGGACCTCCGGGTCCTCCTCGGCCCGGGCGGCCGCCCGCAGCAGGGCAATCCGGGCCCGGAGGGCCGCGGCGCTGTCGGCGTAGTGTACAGACATCTCCAAAAGGGTCATAGGGTACGCTCCTCTCCATAGATCTCCCGGCAGGGGGCCAGCTCCTGCCGGGCCAGCTCCGGCAGGCACCCGGCGCATACCCGGCTGCCGCTGCAGGCCCAGTACTCCTCTCCCAGGAGCAGTTCCCGGCCACACAAGGTGCAGCGCAGAACGGCCGGGGGCCTCTGCCGGCGGGTTGTGTAAAACAAAATTCATTCCTCCTCAAAAAAAGCGAAAAAATCAGTTGACAAACGGGGAATCATCTGGTAATATAAACACTGCTGTTAGGGCTTGCTGGTGTAGCTCAGCTGGTAGAGCAGCTGATTTGTAATCAGCAGGTCGGGGGTTCGAATCCGTCCACCAGCTCCACAACTTCATACGGGGGAATTCCAGAGCGGTCAAATGGGGCAGACTGTAAATCTGTTGTCTTCGACTTCGGTGGTTCGAATCCACCTTCCCCCACCAGATTGAGAAAAGCACGCTTCGGCGTGTTTTTCTTGTTTTCAGGACCTGAGCGGAAAAGATCCTGAACTCCAAGGGGACTGGGCGGCGGAACTCCAAGAAACTTGGCGCATTTTTAAAATACCACAAGAAACTTGGAATGTCAAGGGGAAACTACAAGATTCTTGGAGTTTTTATTGACGCCGCCCAAAAGTTGGGGTACAATGGACAAAACAAAGAGGGGGGAATCTGGATGCGCTTTGGAGATCGGATGCGGACCCGGCGGGAGGAATTGGGACTTTCCCAGAAGGCGCTGGCGGCGATGATGGGGATTTCCTCCTCCGCCATCGGCAATTATGAGAGCGGCACCAGCTTTCCGAAGGAGGAGGTCCTCCTGCGGCTGTTTGACTGCCTGGAGACGGACCCGAACCTCCTGTTTCAGGACAGCTTCCGGGCCGGGGGCCAGGTGCTCTCCGCCGGGGAGCGGAAGTTGATGGAGCGCTACCGGGGCCTCTCGCCCAGGGGCCGGGAGACGGTGCGCTCCGTGGTGGAGGCCCTGTGCGACTACCGGGACGAGCTGGAGGCCAGCCGGGGAGAGCCCGAGGAGCGGGTGATTCCCCTCTACCGCAGTCCCGCAGCGGCGGGCTATGCCGCGCCGGTCTTCGGGGAGGACTTTGACAGCATCCCCGTCACAGGAGACGTGCCCCCCGGGGCGGAGTTTGCCGTCCGCATTCAGGGGGACTCCATGGCGCCCTACATCCCCGACGGCTCTGTGGTTTATGTAAACCGGGACCCCATGAAGGAGGGGGATGTGGGCATCTTCTGCGTGGATGGGGAGATGTTCTGCAAGCAGTACTACAAGGACCCGGCGGGGATCGTGTACCTGTTCTCCCTGAACCGGGCCCGGTCCGGCGCGGACCTGCTGCTGATGCCCGGCGGCAGCCGCACGCTGGTGTGCTTCGGGCGGGTGATGATGCATGCCATGCCCCTGCCGGGGAAGGAATAATGTGAACTTTATGCGGGGAGGGGATCTCCCGGCCGCACATGGGCGCATACGGACTGTTGAGGGAAGCGCGGTGCATGCTGGAATATTCCGCACAGGTCCGTTTGCCGCCCTGATTTTGCCGGCAAAGCCGCGATACACATCTGGAGGGATGGAGGGATGGCTGGAGACATTTCAGCAGAGTCATCCCGTCAGCCCTCCCAAGGCCCACATGGAAGTTATGGAACGGATGCCCCCTTTTGGCGGCTTCCAACCGTTTGGTTGGGAGCATGGAGGGCAATTCTGCTGTTCCGCGCATTCCCCACACGGAGGACGACGGACTTTTGGAGAGGATTGACGGCCGCGGGGACCGCCGGTCAAAGCGCCCCGGAAGACAGGAACACACCTTGCGTGAGCGGTCCCGGCTTCCGGCGGAACCATGGCGGGGACGGCAGCCGCCTCCCAGGGAAAAGGAAGCCCCCTACACAATAAACCCCCCGTCGGCCCCCAGCACCTGCCCGGTGAGGAAGCCGGCCTCGTCCGAGGCCAGGAAGGCCACCGCGTAGGCCACGTCCGCCGGAGTGCCCAGCCGGCCCAGGGGGGTTTCCTCCACCAGCATGGCCCGGGTCTCCGGGCGCAGGCCCCGGACCATGTCGGTGTCAATGACGCCGGGGGCCACGCAGTTGACCCGGATGCCGGAGGGCGCCAGCTCCAGGGCCAGGGAGCGGGTGAGGCCGATCAGCGCCGCCTTGGTGCAGGCGTAGGCCACCTCGCAGCTGGCCCCCCGCAGGCCCCAGATGGAGGAGATGTTCACAATGCAGCCCCGCTTTTCCGAGATCATCCGGGGCAGCACCGCCTGAATGGCGTTCCGGGCCCCGGTGAGGTTCACGGCCAGGTACCGGTCCCATTGGGCATCCGTCAGGTCCTGAAACAGCTCCTGCCCGGCGATGCCGGCGTTGTTCACCAGGAGGGAGACCGGCCCCAGGGCGGCCTCCGCCTGGCACGCCATGTCCGAAACCGCCTTGCTGTCGGCCACGTCCGCCTGGACGGCCAGGGCCTTGCGCCCCAGGGCGCGGATGGCGGAGACGGTCTCCCCGGCGGCCTGGGCCTGCTGGCGGTAGTTGACGCAGACGTCCCAGCCCCGCCGGGCCAGCTCCAGGGCGATGCCCCGGCCAATGCCCCGGGAGGCCCCGGTAACCAGCGCGATGTTTCCCATGATGGTTCCTCCTTGGATGGTTGTTTCAGAGAGTATATCAAAAAAAAGAAAAAAACGCAAGAAAGGTGTTGACAAACCGGCGAAGATCGTGTATCCTATACCTGTTCGTTTCGGACGATTAGCTCAGCTGGCTAGAGCACCTGCTTGACGTGCAGGGGGTCACAGGTTCGAGTCCTGTATCGTCCACCA
>JAAWIL010000124.1 GCA_022796315.1 Oscillibacter sp.
TTTTCCGCCCTGACTGCGTTAAAAATCCTTGCCATCCGTCAGGATGCCTGCGGATTTTTGCCTTGCAGGGCAAAAAATCCACTCGCCAATCCATACACGGCGAGATATTAAACAGGCTCTAAAAAACACAGGGGATCACCCCCCCTCTTCGCCGTCACAGACAACAAAAGCGCCCTTTTGCGGCCCCCACCCAACCGCGCTCCCGCAAATTCCAAACCCCGGAAACGCCGCCATCCCTATGACGGCGTTTCTCAGATCCCCAATGAAATCGTTTACCCTTCAAAAATCACAACTTTGAGGAGGAAACTATGAAACAGGCCATTCAAATCGGCGCCGGCAACATCGGCCGGGGCTTCATCGGCGCGCTGCTCAGCCAGGCGGGCTGGCACGTCACCTTCGCGGACGTGGTGGAGCCCATCATTGAGGCCCTGAACCGCGACCACGGCTACACGGTCCACATCCTGGACAAGGACCCCGGCGAGATCGCCATCACCGGGGTGGACGGCGTGATCTCCACCTCCCCGGACTTCGCCAAAAAGGTAGCGGAGTGCGACCTCATCACCACAGCGGTGGGGCCCAACGTGCTGCCCATCATCGCCAAGTCCATCGCGGTTGGCATCCAGGCCCGGAAGGCCGCCGGAAACACCGCCCCCATGAACGTGGTCTGCTGCGAGAACGGCCTGCGGACCACCACCCGCCTGAAGAAGGAGGTGGTCCAGCACCTCGGCCCGGAGGAGGCCGCCTTCCTGGAGGAGAACATCGGCTTCGCCGACTGCGCCGTGGACCGGATCTGCCCCAAGCCCAGCTTTGACAACATCCTGGACGCGGCGGTGGAGCGGTACTGCGAGTGGGACGTGGAGACCGCCGCCTGGAAGGGCGAGCGCCCCGTCATCGACGGTCTGACCTTCGCCGGCAACCTCATGGCCTACCTGGAGCGGAAGCTCTTCACCCTCAACAGCGGCCACGCCATCTGCGCCTACCTGGGCTATCTGAAGGGCTACGCCACCATCCGGGACAGCATCGCGGACCCCGCCATCGGCGAGATCGTCCACGCCGCCATCTCCGAGAGCGGCGAGGGCCTCATCCGGGAGTTCGGCTTTGACCCGGAGGCCCACTACGCCTATGTGGAGAAGATCTTTGCCCGCTATCAGAACCCCTTCCTGGCCGACGAGGTCCTGCGGGTGGGCCGGGAGCCCATCCGGAAGCTGGAGCCCGGCGACCGGCTCATCAAGCCCCTGACCACCACCGCCTCCTATGGCCTGCCGGTGGATCACCTGCTCTTCGGCGCCGCCGCCGCTCTGCGCTTCGACTGCGCCGGGGACCCCCAGAGCGTGGAGCTCCAGGCAAAGCTCCGGGCCGAGGGCCCCGCCGCCGCCCTGGCGGCCTACAGCGGCCTGACGGCGGACCACCCGCTCTTTGGCCGGATTCTGGACATCTACCGGGCCCTGGGCGTTGTGGGGAAGTAAACGTTTCGGTTTTTTGTAAAAAGGCCTGCGGACCACTTGGTCCGCAGGCCTCTCTTTGCGCTTTTCGGGCTCCGCCCGGACCCGCCAGGGCTCTGCCCTGGACCCGCCGCCCTTTGAAAAGGGCGGCCCGAAACTTTTTCCGGGCTCCTATTCAGCTGCCTGCTCCATCCGGCACACCTTCACCGCCGCCAGGGCCACGGCGAAGACGAACCAGAAGATGCACATCACCCGGGGATAGTTCCACAGGTAATCCGCCAGGCCGCAGACCATGGTGCCGCACAGGGCAGCCGCCGCCCCGCAGCCAATCGTCCGGGCCGGGGAGGGGTTCGTGTGGCGGACCGCGTGGGCCGTCCGCTTGATGTTCCACAGCATGGCCGACACGAAGGACACCACGCCCAGGAGCCCCACCTCAATCCAGACCTCCATGTAAAAATTGTGGGAGTGGACATAGGGGAAGTCGGCGTGATAGAGATTCCAGTCGGCGATATACAGCTTCGGCGCGGCGGTGCCCAGGCCCGCCCCTCGGATGGGCCGGCTGCGAATCACCTCCAGGGCCGCCTGATACAGGGGGATGCGGCTGGCGGTGGAGGAGTCCGTGGGATTAAAGATCGTCAGAATCCGGTTCCAGATGGTGGCAGGCAGCAGGGGCAGCGCCAGGCAGCACAGCACCGCGAACAGCGGAACCAGCTTCGGCTTCCACAAAAACACGAACACCGCCATGGCGCAGGCGAAGCCCACCCAGGTGGCCCGGGAGTAGGTCATGCCCAGGGCCATCACCCCCACCGCCAGGACGCCGCAGGCCAGCACCTTGCCGGTCAAGCGCCTGGAGCAGAGGATCAGCGCGATCACCAGGGGCAGCAGGAGCAGCAGCACCTCCGCAAAGGTGTTGGCATTGTCAAAGATGGAGACCACCCGCCCCGGCATCCCGGCGTTCAGCTTCAGGTCCACCGTGGAGGAGCTGACCTCCACGCCCTGCACCCGCTGAAGAACGCCATAGGCGCCGGACACCGCCACGCACACCGCCCCTCCGGCGGCCAGGCGCTTCAGATCCTCCCCGGACCGGACGGCGCTGACCGTCACCAGCACGCAGAGGGCGGCGGAGATGTGGTAGAACAAAAACCGCAGGGACAGCGACGGCGCATAGGACATCAGCACCCCCAGGAACATGGCCCCGAAGAGAACCAGGGGGTAAAACCCGATGTTCGCCACGTCCAGCCGCAGCTCCCGGCGGCGCATGGCCCCGGCGTGGAACAGCACCGTCAGGGCGGCGAACAGCATCAGGCTGTAGGCGTTGTTCCAATACTCATAGGGAATGGACCACAGCAGCAGGATCACCCAGGACTGGGCCACGGCGGTCTCCTCTCCCAGGGAGAACGCCAGCCGGGCAAAGACGCTGTCCTCAAAGGTCAGCGGCAGGGCCCGGTACAGCCGGTGGAGCAGGTTCCCCGGCAGGTTGATGAGCCAGGTGAAGGTCCGGCAGGCCGCGCTCTGGGGCCAGGACCGGGCCACCGCCCCCTCCCGGCAGAGGACCGCCAGCACGCGGCTGGTGTCAATCTGGCGGGTACACCACCGGCCGGCTCCGGCCAGCAGACGGTGGAGGAGGCTTTGGTCATAGACGGCCAGCAGGGCCGTCCAGAGCTGAAAGAGACAGCTCTCACGGAGCAGGGTCATTGTATTTCCTCGTTTCTTTCCCATCGGAGGGGAGCGCTTGTCCGTCCCACGGACCGCCCCTCTCCCGACTGACGCTGCGGGACTCAGATCCGGTTCTTCAGCCGGTACATCTGGGTCAGGGTGAAGAAGTGCCCGCCCCTTACCAGCCGGGCCACCATCTGCTTGTTGGGGCTCATGCCCTCCGGGTTCAGATTCGCGATGGCCTGGGCCATGTCCGGCCGGCGGCACAGCTCCCGCACCGCCTTCTGGCGCTGCCGGATGGTCTTGCCGTTCCCCCCGGCGTACTCGTTGCCGATGGCGATCAGCAGGCCCGCCCAGTTGGTATTCTCCCGCCACTGGGGACGGGCCTCCTCCAGGCCGTGCTTCTTCACCAGGGCCTCCTTCCGCTCCATGAAGCGGTCAAAGACCTTCTGAAAATCCCGCATATACTTGTGGGTAGCGGAGGAGGGATTCAGGAAGTAGCGGTAGAGGGGCTGTTCCGTCACCGCAAGCTTTTGGGCGTGGCAGAAATACTCCATCAAAAAGAGCTCGTCCTCCAGATAGGCCCCCTCGAAGGTGATCTTCGCGGACCGGAGGATCTCCGTGGAGAAGAGGTAGCGCCAGATGAAGCCGTTGAACACTGGCATCCGCAGCCGCTCCCCCAGCAGGGGGTAGACGATCCCCTCCAGAATCCCCTGGCGCTCGTACACTCCGGCGGGCAGCAGCAGTTCCACGGACTTCCCGCCGCCGGGGGCCAGGTTCAGATGGGCGCAGCCCGCCGTGTCCGCCCCGGACTGCTCCCGCAGGCACCACAGAGTCTCCAGGGCCCGGAACTCCAGACGGTCATCCACGTCCAAAAAGGCGGTGCAGGTCCCCTTGGCCTCCCGGAGCCCCGTGTTCCGGGCCTCGCTGACGCCGGCGTTCTTCCGCTTGTGGAACACCCGGACGCGGCTGTCCTCCGCCGCGCATTCGTCGCAGAGGGCGGGGGAGCCGTCGGTGCAGCCGTCGTCAATCAGCAGCAGCTCCCAGTCGGAAAAGGTCTGCTTCATCACGCTCTCCACGCATTTTTTCAGGTAGGCCTCCGCCTGGTAGACGGGGACAATCACAGAGATGCTGGGCATGCGATCCCTCCTCAGTTTCCGCCTGCCGGCGCAGGGCGGTATGGTTATGATGCCGTTTCCGGCCGGTCAGGGCCGTCCCTCCGCCAGCAGGGCCAGGGCCCGGTCCAGGATGCGGGAGGCGGCCTCCTCCTTGCTCAGGAGGGGCAGGTCCTCGTTCCCGGCGGCGGTGATGAGGGTCAGCACGTTGGTGTCGGTGCCAAAGCCCGCGCCCTCCACCTTCAAATTGTTGGCGCAGATCATGTCCACATTTTTCTTGGTCAGCTTCGCCCGGCTGTTCTCCAGCAGGTCCCGGGTCTCCATGGAGAACCCGCAGATCACCTGCCCCGGGCGGCGGTGATCTCCCAGATACTGCAAAATATCCTGGGTGCGTTTCAGCGGAATCGCCAGATCGCCGTCCTTCTTCTTCACCTTGTCGCCGCTGTAGTCGGCGGGGGTGTAGTCCGCCACGGCGGCGGCCTTGAAGATGAGGTCCGCCCCCTGACTGCGGGCGGTGACCGCCTCGAACATATCCTGGGCGGTGACGATGGGCACCACCTCCACAAAGGGCGGCGGCTCCTGGGCCATGGGGCCGGCGACCAGGGTCACCTCCGCTCCCCGGAGCATGGCCATCCGGGCGAGGGCACAGCCCATCTTCCCGGTGGAGTGGTTGGTGAGATACCGCACCGGGTCCAGGGGCTCCTGGGTGGGACCGGCGGTGACCAGCACCCGCTTCCCCGCCAGGTCGTGGGGCAGCGCCGCGGCGCGCAGAATGTGCTGGACCAGCTGCTCCGGCTCCGGCATCTTGCCGGGGCCCACGGCTCCGCAGGCCAGGCGCCCGCTGGCGGGGGCGATGACCTCCCAGCCATAGCGGCGGAGGGTCTCCAGGTTGTCCTGGGTCACGGGGTTTTCGTACATATGGGTGTTCATGGCCGGGGCGATGAGCTTCGGGCCGCCGCAGGCCAGCACGGTGGTGGTGAGCATATCGTCCGCCAGTCCGTGGGCCAGCTTGGCGCAGACGTTGGCGGTAGCCGGGGCGATCAGCACCAGATCCGTGCGGTCCGCCAGGGCGATGTGCTCCACCTGATGCGGAAAGTTGCGGTCAAAGGTGTCCACCATGGTCCGCCGGCCGGTGAGCTGCTCGAAGGTCAGCGGCGCGATGAACTTGGCGGCGTGCTCCGTCATGACGACCTCCACAGCGGCGTGGAGCTTCACCAGGGCGGAGGCGAGATAGGCGGCCTTGTAGGCGGCGATGCCGCCGGTGACCCCCAGAAGAATCGTTTTTCCCTGCAGCATAGGCAAAGTCCTCCTTTGCGTGTTCTTCTTATTATACCGGGCTTTGTCCCGGGTGTAAAGCGGGAGAGGGGATTTTTTCAAAAGGTCTTTTCCGAAAAGGGGCGGCGCTTACGCGCCGCCCCAGGCTGTCGAAAAAGTATTTTCGACAGCCTGAGCAAGTTTTCAGCACTTTAAAAAAGTTCTGAAAACTTATGATTTAAATGGCGCAGGGAACCCTTCCTGGGTTCCCCGCACACACCCCTCCTTCCCGTCAAAGGAATTTCCCCCGTTTTTCGACAAACTGGGGCGGCGCTTACGCGCCGCCCGCCTGCTCGCTCTCCATCTGTTTCCGGATGGCGCTCAGCTCCTCCTCCGGCACCGGCACCGGCACAATCTCCAGCAGGTTATTTTTGATGGCGGGGGCAAAGGCCTCCTGGAGCCGGACAATTCCCCGGGCGCAGTCGCTCCGGCCGCTGCGGCCCTGCCAGTAGGAATCCGGCAGCTCCGGCAGCAGCAAAATCACCTTGGCCTGGACATGGTTCGCCCGGCCATAGTAGTAGACCTTTGACAGCATATGGTACAGCGTGTAGAGCGTCACCGATGAGATGACAAACTCCACCCGGACCTCAGAGCCTGTTTAATATCTCGACGTGTATGGATTGGCGAGTGGATTTTTTGCCCTGCAAGGCAAAAATCCGCAGGCATCCTGACGGATGGCAAGGA
>JAAWIL010000125.1 GCA_022796315.1 Oscillibacter sp.
CTTGCCATCCGTCAGGATGCCTGCGGATTTTTGCCTTGCAGGGCAAAAAATCCACTCGCCAATCCATACACGTCGAGATTTTAAACAGGCTCTAAGGCGATGCTCCCCGGGCGGGGGATTTGCAAATTCCTCCCGCCTGTGGTATACTCCAGACACACCAATCAGGATCTCTGCGCCCTGCTCTCGCGGAACCAGCGCGCGTTTTGTAAGGAGGCACCCCATGACCTGGAAAGAACGTAGAACCATCACCATTCTCACCACCATTCTCCTGGTGCTGTCGGCCATACTGCTGGTCGTCCTGGGCATCCGCTACCGGGAGCACCGGGACGAGACCGGGGACGCCGCGGCCGTCCAGAACAGTATCGACATCCTGCCCGCCGCCGACCCCAACGCCTACACCGCCCTGACCTACACCAACGGCACCGTCACCCTCTCCTTCACCCAGGACAGCGGCGGCGTCTGGCTCTGGGACGCCGACAAGGACTTCCCCCTGGACGACACCCAGGTCACCGGCATCCTGGCCCTGCTCACCAACTGGCGGCCCCAGCAGGTCCTCAAGGACCAGGAGGCCCTGGATGGCAGCGGCATGGAGGACGCTGTGGCCTCCCTCACCGCCACCACCGCCGGCGGCGGCACCACCACCCTCCTCTTCGGCAAGGCCACCACCGACGGCCTCAGCGACTACGTCCGCCTCAACGGCGACGAAACCACGGTCTACATCATCGACGGCGCCCTCCGCCGGTCCATGGACATTCCCATCTACGACATGTGCCGCCTGCCGGAGCTGCCCGCCCTGGCGGAGGCCGACATGCGCACCGTCACCCTCCAGGGTCCCGCCCCGGAGGAGGGGAACGCGGGCCCGGAGACCATCCTCCTTGCCCAGTCCAGCGGCGGGACGGCCTCCTGGCGCTGCGGCGGGGCCGACGTCACCAATGATTCCACCGTCCGCGCCCTGATGGAGGACCTGACGGCCCTGAAGGTCAGCAAGTGCGTGGACTACGCCCCCTCCGAAGAGGCGGCCCAGATCTGCGGCTTCGACAGCCCCCAGGCCGTCCTGCGGATCGTATACACGGAAGACGGCCAGGACGCGGAGCTCACCCTCACCGTGGGGGGCCGCCTGCTGGATAAGTCCGGGCGGTATGTCCGCCTGGGGGAGGAACCGGCCATCTACCTCCTGGAGACGGCGCTGCTGGACCCCATGATGCGGATCGCCGCCAACGGGCTGGAGTGATTCCGGCCCCGAAGTGATTTTGACAGAATAGAAAGGAGGCGTCCCCATGCGGGTTTTGATTGTTGAGGATGAGGTCCGTCTGGCCGCCTCCCTCCAGGATCTCCTGGAGCTCAACGGCTGCACCGCCGACATCTCCCACGACGGGGAGTCCGGCCTGGACAACGCTCTCTCCGGGATCTATGACGTCATCCTCCTGGACGTGATGCTGCCCAAGCTGGACGGCTTTTCCGTCTGCCGCCGTCTGCGGGCGGAGGGGGACTCCACCCCGGTGCTGATGCTCACCGCCCGAGACCAGGTGGAGGACCGGGTGGAGGGCCTGGACTGCGGGGCGGACTACTATCTCACCAAGCCCTTCGAGCCCCGGGAACTGCTGGCCTGCGTCCGGGCCCTGACCCGCCGCCAGCCGGAGCTCCGGGCCGACCTCCTGGAGTACGGGGACCTGAAGCTGGACAAGAACGCCTTCACCCTCTCCTGCGGCCAGCGGTCCGTCCGCCTCAGCCGCCGGGAGTTTGACCTGATGGAGCTGCTGATGCGCAACCAGGGACTGGTGCTCACCAAGGAGACCCTGCTCCTGAAGCTCTGGGGCTACGAGTCAGACGCGGAGGACAACAACGTGGAGGTCTACATCTCCTTCCTCCGCAAGAAGCTGACGCACCTGCGCTCCCAGGTGAAGATCAAGACGATCCGCCTGGTGGGCTACTGCCTGGAGACCGCCTGAGCGCCCCGCTCCCGGCTCAGCGCCTTCACAAAAGGGGGGACCTTCATGATCCGAAAGCTCCAGCTGAAATTCGTGGCCATCTGCATGGCCCTGGTCACGGTGATTCTGACGGTTGTGGTGGCCTTCTCCCTGTTCAGCATTCAGCAGAACATCTCGAACCTGAGCCGCCAGGTGCTTCACCGGGTCATCCGGGAGGAGGGCCCTGTCCTGCCGGACGCCGGCATCTCCATCGGCGGCAGCCAGACGGTCCTCCTGCCCTACTTCACCGTTCAGCTCTTCTCCTACGGGGGGACCTACACCGCCTACGTCACCGGCGGCACCTACAGCGGCCTGGACGACACGGAGGAGCTGGCGGCCATTCTCCGCGCCTGCCTGGACCAGAAGCCGTCCGAGGGCGTTCTGGGCGGCTTTCACCTGCGGTATCTCCGGCAGGACAACGGCTTTGTGCAGCGCCTGGCCTTTGTGGACATGTCCATGGAGCGGGCCATCCTGCGCAAGACCCTGGGGAGCCAGCTGGCCATTGCCGCCGGGGCTCTGGGGCTCTTTCTGGCGGTGTCCATCCTGCTGGCCCGCTGGGCCACGGCGCCGGTGGAGCGGTCCTGGAAGCGCCAGCGCCAGTTCCTCTCCGACGCCTCCCACGAGCTGAAGACCCCCCTGACGGTCATCCTCTCCAACGCGGAGCTGCTGGAGTCCGCCGGTCTCGCGGACAAGCCCGCCCGCTGGGCCGGCAGCATCCGCTCCGAGGCCCGGCGCATGAAGCAGCTGGTGGAGGAGATGCTGACCCTGGCCCGGGCGGAGAACGCCGCGCGGCCCGCGCCCCCGGAGAACCTGTCCCTCTCCGAGCTGCTGGTGGACTGCGTGCTGGCCTTTGAGCCGGTGGCCTTCGAGGCCGGCAAGCCCCTGGAGTATGAGATCGCGGAGGATATCCGGATCTCCGGCCACGGGGACCAGCTGCGCCAGCTGGCGGGGATTCTGCTGGACAACGCCGTAAAGTACGGCGCGGAGGGGGCCCCCATCCGCCTCACCCTGCGGACTGCGGACCGCCATGCCCTCCTGTCCGTCTCCAACCAGGGCGCGCCCATCCCGCCGGAGCAGCTGGAGCACCTCTTTGAGCGGTTCTACCGGGCCGACGTCTCCCGGGGGGAGACCGCCGGGTTCGGCCTGGGGCTGGCCATCGCCAAGACCATCGCGGAGACCCACAGGGGCGCCATCCGGGCGGAGAGCGCCGGCGGGCGGACCTCCTTTACCTGTTCTCTGCCGCTGAGGCGGGGGTAGGGGGGCAGCCTTCGCCAGGGCGAGACAGATTTTAGTGCTTTTGCCCTGTTTTTTCTGTGGAATTCTGCGGAGAGCTCTGCTATAATCAATCATATTACTTGGCGCGTCTCCGCCGCCCGAAGCGCGGAACTTTGTTCTGGAGGTGTTTTCCATGAAAATTGAGCTGACGGAGCAGCAGTTCCGCTACCTGCTGGATCTGGTGTACATAGGAAACTGGGTGATGAACTCCACCCGGGAGGACGACCGGATTCGGGAATACGACCAGGTGGAGAGCCTAATCTTCTCCCACTGCCTCCAGCACCGGATGCGGTCCCTGGTGGAGCTGTACCACGGGGAGCTGATCCCCTCCCGGGCCTACGCCGACGGCGGCATCCACGAGGCCATCGAGACCTACGAGGACATCGTATTCTACGAGATCCTGGCAGAGGAGCTGGCCCTGCGGGACCTGGACGGCGAGCCCTTGACCCGGGAGAACTACGGGGCCCTGATGGAGCGGATTGACGTGTACCTCTCGGAGTTTGACCGCCACGGCACAGACCACGTCAGCGTGGATCTGGACGAATAGGAAACGAGCGGGGCCGTGCGCTCCGCTCTTGCTCTGTCCGAAACCGGTCCCGGCCGCCCGGAGGGTCTCCTTGGCCCTCCGGGGCGATCTTCCGCCCCCCAAAGGCCGATTCCGCGAAAAAGACTTGACAGAGGGCCCGCTTTCATGGATATAATGAGAGAACTGACCACAAAGAGGAAAAAGAGAACGACACATGGCTGAAAAATCCAAGGTTTACTTCGCGGACTTCCGCTGCCCCAGCTGGCGGGAAAACCTGACCCAGAAGCTGGCCCGCCTGATGATGACCGCCGGCTTCGGCGAGATCAACATGGAGGACAAGTACGTCGCCATCAAGATGCACTTCGGCGAGCCGGGGAATCTGGCCTATCTCCGGCCCAACTGGGCCAAGGCCGTGGCGGACCTGGTGAAGAGCCAGGGAGGCAAGCCCTTCCTGACGGACTGCAACACCCTGTACGTAGGCGGGCGGAAGAACGCCCTGGACCACCTGGAGTCCGCCTATGTCAACGGCTTCAACCCCTTCGCCACCGGCTGCCACGTGATCATTGCCGACGGCCTCAAGGGCACCGATGAGGTGGAGGTCCCGGTGGAGGGCGGCGAGTACGTCCAAAGCGCCAAAATCGGCCGGGCCGTCATGGACGCGGACGTCTTCGTCTCCCTGACCCACTTCAAGGGCCACGAGGGCGCCGGGATGGGCGGCGCCCTGAAGAATATCGGCATGGGCTGCGGAAGCCGGGCCGGCAAGATGGAGCAGCACAGCGCCGGCACGCCCGTTGTGGAGCAGGACCTGTGCATCGGCTGCCGGGCCTGCGGGAAGATCTGCGCCCACGGCGCCCCCCAGTTCGGCGAGGACCGGAAGGCCCGCATCGACACGGACAAGTGCGTGGGCTGCGGCCGGTGCCTGGCCGTCTGCCCCAAGGACGCCATCCAGAGCCTGTACGACGAGGCCCCCACCGTGCTGAACCGGAAGATTGCCGAGTACACCAAGGCCGTGGTGGACGGCCGCCCCTGCTTCCACGTGTCCCTGGTGCTGGACATCTCCCCCAACTGCGACTGCCACGAGGAGAACGACGTTCCCATCGCCCCCGACGTGGGCATGTTCGCCTCCTTTGACCCGGTGGCCCTGGACCAGGCCTGCGCGGACGCGGTGCTGGCCCAGCCCGCCATGCCCGGCTCCGTCCTCTTTGACGAGGGCTATGACTGCACCTGCAAGGACCTCTTCCACGCCGCCCATCCGGACACGGACTGGCAGAGCTGCCTGGAGCACGGCGAGAAGCTGGGTCTGGGCACCCGGAGCTACGAGCTGATCAAAATCTGACGGGAGGCACGGCGGCCTCCCCCGCCGGTCTCTTCGGCGGCGGGACGGAAGCGGAAAGGATACGATGAAAAAGAGACCAATCGGGATAGCCCTGGCGGCGCTGTGCCTGGCGGCGGCGGGGATGTTCGCCCTCTGGCAGGCCAGCCGGCCGGAGGCGGCGGAGGGCGAGAAGTCCGTCACCGTTCAGGTCGTCCACAGCGGCGGGGACCAGGCGGAGTTTACCTATCGGAGCGACGGGGAGACCCTGGGACCGCTGCTGGAAGAGGAGGGCCTGATCTCCGGCACGGAGGGGCCCTACGGCCTGTTCGTGGACACGGTGGACGGCGAGACCGCCGACTATGACGCCGACGGCAGCTGGTGGCGGCTGACCTGCGACGGCGAGGATGCCCAAACCGGCGTGGACGAGGTGATCCTCACCGACGGCAGCGTATACGTCTGGACCTACAGCCGATGAGACTGCCTCTGCGGCGGCTGGTGCTGCTGAGCCTGCTGGGCGTGCTCCTCTTCGCGGCCAAGATGGTCATGGCCCAGCTGCCCAATATTGAGCCGGTGTCGCTGCTGGTGATGCTGCTGGCGGTGTGCTGCGGCTGGCAGGGCCTTTTGGCGGTGTACCTCTATATCTTTTTGGAGCTGGCGGTGTGGGGGCCGGGGTTCTGGGCCCTGGGGTACCTCTACGTCTGGCCGGTGCTGTTTGCCCTGGCCCGCCTGCTCCGGCGGATGGAGTCCCCCCTGGGCTGGGCGGTGCTCTCCGGCGGGTTCGGCCTGCTGTTTGGGGCGCTGTTCGCCCCTCTCTACTGGTCCGCCGGCGGCTGGGCGGCGGCGCTGAGCTGGTGGATCGGCGGCATCCCCATGGATCTGCTCCACGGCCTGGGGAACTTCGCCCTGGCCCTGGTCCTGTTCCGGCCGCTGCGCCGGGCGCTGGAGAAGCTGTTCCAAAGGTATGGCGCATAGTCAAAACCGCCCGGCGCAATGCGCCGGGCGGTTTTTCTTAGAGCCTGTTTAATATCTCGACGTGTATGGATTGGCGAGTGGATTTTTTGCCCTGCAAGGCAAAAATCCGCAGGCATCCTGACGGATGGCA
>JAAWIL010000126.1 GCA_022796315.1 Oscillibacter sp.
CCTTGCCATCCGTCAGGATGCCTGCGGATTTTTGCCTTGCAGGGCAAAAAATCCACTCGCCAATCCATACACGTCGAGATTTTAAACAGGCTCTCAGATTTCAGAGATGATAGTGATGATCATGAGCGGGACGCGTTAGGGCGTCCCGCTTGCTTGCTCTTGAAACCTGGCCTGGTCCCGGTCAATCTGCTTTTGATACCGGTCCTGCTCGGAAAAGATGCAGCCGCAGTACTTCTGCATGTAAAATCCCAGGTCCCTGGCCCGCTGGTTTCCGGCCCGGAAGTTCGGCCGGAAGTCCCGGTAGAGGAAATCCACGCCGTACTGGCGGGCGAAGCGCTCCGCCGCCTGGGCGATGCCCTCGTGGTCCTGGTAGAGGCTGGAGAGGAGGGTGGTGGTGAAGGCGGGAAACCCGTGCTCCGCGGCGTAGCGGGCCGTGCCCTCCAGGCGGTGGGAGTAGCAGTAGGCGCAGCGGCGGCCGGTGTCCGCCGCCACATGGCGGCAGAAGTCCTTCAGGCCGTAGTCCTCCCAGACGCGGACCTCCATGCCGATGGTGGGGGCATAGGCCAGCAGGCAGTCCCGCCGGGCCTGGTATTCCTTCCAGGGGTGGATGTTGGGGTTGTACCACAGGGCCGCCGGCTCGATGCCCTCCTCCCGCAGGGAGTCGATGCAGGAGAGGGAGCAGGGGGCGCAGCAGGTGTGCATCAGTACCTTGTCCATGAAATGGCCTCGTTTCCATCAAGAATGGGACAAGTATAGCATAGGATGGAAGGGGGAGCGGGATTGGAACCCAAGCGGAAGAGTTCTCCCGGTTCCGAGGAGTGCCCTGTTCGGAGAATTTCATGCAGAGGCGGTGCAGGGGGCGGATATCCTCCGCCCATCTTGCGGAGATTGATGGCGGGGCGGCCTTCATCTCCCGATCGATCTTGCGGGGCTCCGCAGGGGCGGCTATCAGCCGCCCGTCTTCCCGCGAACTCCGGATTTCTCTGGGGACGGGCGGCTGATAGCCGCCCCTACAGGACTTTCGGGAACCATCGAAAAGCGCACGTTTGGACACGCTCCGGCGGGTTCTTGCATTCGTCCGGTTTGTGTGATATCATCGGAAAAATGCACAATCTGTGCCGAAAACGGAGGTGGGGAGATGTATTTCCTCGGAGGTCTTCTGCTGGTGGGACTTGGCCAGCTGATGGTTTGGAAGCCCCGGCTCTTTTATGAGCTGACGGAGCGCTGGAAGAACCGGGACGCCGGAGCGCCCTCCCGGCTGTACCTGTTCAGCACCCGGTTCGGCGGGGTCCTGATGACCCTGGCGGGGCTGGGGGGAGTTCTGACGCTGTTTTTGTAGAGAGTTCCAACCAGGCGGGCCGTCCTATGGGCGGCCTGCCTGTGCATTCTCCGGAAAAGGGGATGGGAACCCCGGTTTCCGGAAGGAATTTTAACGGTTTCTTTACAAAATTGCGTGATTTTCCCGATTGAACATTTTGGCGGAAAAGAGTATGATACCAACAAGAAAAAGGGCGCGGCCGGGGGCTGTACCGGCGGCGCAATCGTTTTCCCGTGGGAGGATGGAACCTTGAGGGTAGGATTAGACGTGGGGTCCACCACCATCAAGTGCGTGGTGCTGGACAGTGAGGACCAGATTGTATACAGTACATACGAGCGGCACTACAGCCATATTTTAGAGAAGTCCGAGGAGCTGCTGCGGCGGGTGTCGGCCCGGTACAGCTCCTGCGCGGCCCTGGCCATCTCCGGCTCGGCGGGCATGGGCATGGCGGAGAGCGTGGAAATCCCCTTCGTCCAGGAGGTCTTTGCCACCCGCGTGGCGGCAGGGCGGCTGGCGCCGGGGACGGACTGCGTCATTGAGCTGGGCGGCGAGGACGCCAAGATCCTCTTCCTCACCGGCGGCATGGAGGTGCGGATGAACGGCTCCTGCGCCGGCGGCACCGGGGCCTTCATCGACCAGATGGCCAGCCTTTTGAAGATGACCGCCGGCGAGATGGACGAGGCCGCGGGCCGGGCGGAGAAGACGTATACCATCGCCTCCCGGTGCGGCGTGTTCGCCAAGAGCGACATCCAGCCCCTCATCAACCAGGGGGCGCGGGCGGAGGACATCGCCGCCAGCATCTACCAGGCGGTGGTGAACCAGACCATCGCCGGGCTGGCCCAGGGGAGGCCCATCTGCGGGAACGTGCTGTACCTGGGCGGGCCCATGACCTTCTCCAAGTGCCTGCGGGAGAGCTTTGACCGCGCCCTGGGCGTCGCCGGCGTCTGCCCGGAGAACAGCCTGCTGTTTGTGGCCCTGGGGGCCGCCTTTTACGCCGACAAGACCTTCGACCTCCGGGCGGCGGCGGACCGCCTCCGGCAGAGAGGGGCCTCGGAGACCTACCGCAGCCAGCCGGCCCTGTTTGAGAGCCGGGAGGAGTACGAGGCCTTCCGGACCCGCCACGCCAGGGCGGCGGTGCCCCGGGTGCCCTTTGAGAGGGATTACGCCGGGCCGGTTCACATCGGCATCGACTCCGGCTCCACCACGGTCAAGCTGGTGGTGATGGACCAGGAGGCCCGGCTTCTCTTCACGGACTACCGGCCCAACCTGGGCAACCCTGTGCCGTTGATCCGGGAGGCGCTCCAAGGCCTCTATGAGGAGCACCCCCGTCTTCACGTGGCCTCCGTCACCACCACCGGATACGGCGAGGAGCTGGCAAAGAACGCCTTCCACGGGGACTACGGAATAGTGGAGACCGTGGCCCACTTCACCGCCGCCCGCCACTTCCTGCCGGAGGTGGATTTCATCATCGACATCGGCGGCCAGGACATGAAATGCTTTCGGATTCGGGACGGGGCCATCAGCGATATCTTCCTGAACGAGGCCTGTTCCTCCGGGTGCGGCAGCTTTTTGCAGACCTTCGCCCAGGCCCTGGGCTATGACGTGAAGGAGTTCGCCGGGCTGGGCCTCTTTGCCTCCCGCCCGGTGGATCTGGGCAGCCGGTGTACGGTGTTCATGAACTCCAGTGTCAAGCAGGCCCAGAAGGACGGGGCCACCGTGGAGAACATCTCCGCGGGCCTGTCCATCTCCGTGGTGAAGAATGCCATCTACAAGGTGATCCGGGCCTCCTCCCCCCAGGAGCTGGGGCGGAAGATCGTGGTCCAGGGGGGCACCTTTTACAACGAGGCGGTGCTCCGGGCCTTTGAGAAGGAGATGGGCGTGGAGGTCATCCGGCCTGATATCGCCGGGCTCATGGGGGCCTACGGCGCGGCCCTCTATGGGCGGAGCCGGGCGGCGGAGGGCCAGAGGAGCGCCCTGCTGGACCAAACAGCCCTGGCGGCCTTCACCCAGGAGACCCGCAGCGAGGTCTGCCAACGCTGCGGCAACCACTGTCAGCTGACCATCAACACCTTCGCCGGCGGCGAGACCTTTTTCAGCGGCAACCGCTGCGACCGCCCCGTCACCGGGGAGGGGAACGACGGGCAGTGGAATCTCTACGAATACAAGCGCAGGCTCCTGCTGGACTACCGGCCCGTCCCCGGCAGGCGGGGGAAGATCGGCATCCCGCTGTGCCTGAACATGTGGGAGCTCCTGCCCTTCTGGCACACCTTTTTCACCCATCTGGGCTTCGCGGTGTACCACAGCCCCCTCTCCAGCCGGGACCTCTACCTGAAGGGACAGGGCACCATCCCCAGTGACACCGCCTGTTTCCCGGCCAAGCTGGCCCATGGGCACATTCAGTTCCTCTCCAAGCTGGGGCTGGACGCCATTTTCTACCCCTGCATGACCTACAACATCGACGAGGGTCTGGGGGACAACCACTACAACTGCCCCGTGGTGGCCTATTACCCGGAGGTCATCGCCGGCAACTGCCCCGAGATCAAGGAGACGAAGTTCCTCTACGACTATGTGGGCCTCCACCGGCCCAGGGACTTCGCCAGGAAGATCCACGCCATCCTGTCCCGGACCTTCCCGGACCTGACGAGGAGCGAGGTGCGGCAGGCCAGCGGCGCGGCCTATGAGGAGTACGCCCGCCACATGGCCCTCATCCGCCGGGAGGGGGCGCGGATCATGGAGGCGGCCCGGTCCTCCGGGCGCCGGATCATCCTTCTGGCGGGCCGGCCCTACCACGCGGACCCGGAGGTGAACCACGGCATTGACACCCTGCTGACCCGCTCCGGCGCGGCGGTGGTGACGGAGGACGCCGTGTCCCACCTGGTGGGGAAGGTCCCCACCACGGTGCTGAACCAGTGGACCTATCACGCCCGGCTGTACGCGGCGGCCAGGTACTGCTGTGAGCACCGGGACTGCGACCTGGTGCACCTGGTTTCCTTTGGCTGCGGCGTGGACGCCATTACCTCCGACGAGACCCGGGAGATCCTCCAGGCGGGCGGCAAGCTGTACACCCAGCTGAAAATTGACGAGATCACGAACCTGGGCGCCGTGCGCATCCGCCTGCGGAGCCTCTTCGCCGCCCTGGAGGAGCAGGAAGCAACCTGAGCGGGCCGCGGAGCGCAAATCAACGTTTCGGTCAAACCTTTTCAAAGGCTTGCGGGGTGCGGGGCAGAACCCCCGCGGACTCAGGGACAAAGTCCCCGGTTTCCGGTCCCCGCATCCCAACCCCTCCCGAAAGGAGAAATACGGACATGGAATGCCAGAACTATCCCAAATTCACCCCGGAGATGAGGAAGACCCACAAGATCCTGATCCCCAACATGGCCCCGGTGCAGTTCCGCATCCTGGCGGCGGTGATGGAGCAGGCGGGCTACAGCTGCGAGCTGCTGGAAAACTGCGGCAGCCAGGTCTCGGAGCTGGGCCTCAAGTATGTTCACAACGACACCTGCTACCCCGCGCTGCTGGTGATCGGCCAGTTCCTGGACGCCCTGGGCTCCGGGAAGTACGATCTGGACCGCACCGCCCTCATCATCACCCAGACCGGCGGCGGCTGCCGGGCCTCCAACTACATCCACCTGCTGCGCAAGGCCCTGGTGAAGGCCGGGTACCCCCAGGTGCCGGTGGTGAGCCTGAACTTCTCGGGCCTGGAGAAGGACTCCGGCCTGCCCATGACCATGCCGCTGATGCGCAGGCTCCTGGCGGTGATCTGCTACGGAGACCTGCTGGTGTCCCTGAAGGCCCAGACGGAGCCCTACGAGCGCCGGAAGGGGGAGGCGAAGGCCTGCCAGGAGAAGTGGCTGGATACCATCTGCGGCTGGGTCCGGGAGGACCGGGGCTGGACGGGCCGGGAGATCAAGGCCGCCATGCCGGAGATCGCCGCGGACTTTGCCGCCATCCCCGTCTGCCGGACACCCAAGGTGAAGGTGGGCGTGGTGGGGGAGATCTATGTCAAGTACTCCCCCCTGGGCAACAACGGCCTGGAGGACTTCCTCCGCTCTCAGGACTGCGAGGTGAACCTGCCGGGGCTCATGGGCTTTGTGCAGTACTGCGCCTACAACCCCGTGGAGACCGCCCGGCTCTACGGCGGGGGCTTTTGGGAAAAGCATCTGTCCGAGGTGGTTTTGCAGTACATCGAGAGCATGGAGTCCGTGATGATCCAGGTGCTCCGGGACCACGGCTACCACGCGCCCCTGCCCTTCCGGGAGCTCATCCAACTGACCGGCGGCATCATTGGCAGGGGGAACAAGATGGGGGAGGGCTGGCTCCTCACCGCCGAGATGCTGGAGCTGGTCCGGGCGGGCTACGAGAACATTGTCTGCGCCCAGCCCTTCGGGTGCCTGCCCAACCACATCTGCGGCAAGGGCATGATCAACAAGATCCGGGAGCTGCACCCGGAGGCCAACATCACCCCCATTGACTACGACCCCAGCGCCACCCGGGTGAATCAGGAGAACCGCATTAAGCTGATGCTGGCGGTGGCCAGGGAGCGCCTGACGGCGGGAACGGCCCCGGCGGAGGAGAAGTCCCCGGCGGCGGTGCGCCCGGTCCGGCGGAAGGTGCTGGCGTGAGCTGCCGGTCCGGAGGACAAAGGGGAACCGAGACCCGAAAGGCCTTTTCACCATAGCGCCATAGGAAACAAGCGGCAGTCTCTCTGTAAGAGACTGCCGCTTCAGAGCCTGTTTAAAATCTCCCCGCGCATGTCTTGGCGGCGTATTATCCGCCCTGACTGCGTTAAAAATCCTTGCCATCCGTCAGGATGCCTGC
>JAAWIL010000127.1 GCA_022796315.1 Oscillibacter sp.
AATCCTTGCCATCCGTCAGGATGCCTGCGGATTTTTGCCTTGCAGGGCAAAAAATCCACTCGCCAATCCATACACGTCGAGATTTTAAACAGGCTCTGAAGGAAGCTGGCGTCAAAACTCTGACCCGGCGGACAGATTTGTGCGATGCGCGGATGATATGGTCATATTCTGCAAGAGCAAAGCCGGCGCGGAGCAAACGCTGAAACACATCATCCTGTACATTGAGAGAAAGCTGTTGCTCAAGGTAAACCGGGAGAAAACGGCGGTAGCCTATGCAGGGAAGATAAAATTTCTTGGATATGGCTTCTATAAAAGCCGGAAAGGTTTTAGCCTGAGGTGCATCAGAAATCCCAGAGGAAGATCCGTCAGCGAGTCAAAGAACTGACGAGCAGAAGATATGTCAACGGCTACGAGGGCTGGAAACGAAGGTTGAAGCGGTTTGTGGTCGGCTGGTCGCTAGGCGGTCAGCCTCCTGCCCGATTCATTTTGCAGGATCCAAGTCCGCTGTCCGCGGGAACCCGGAGCGCCGGAGGAGCCCGGGTATCTTCATCCTGCGGTGGGCGCCGGGGCAGGTCTTTATTGATCCTGATCTCCCGGACGGGCCTGGATGGGGTAATCCTCCAGCACGTCCAGCAGATGGGAGTAGTCCTGGGCCGCCAGGTGGGTATACCGGGCCCAACGGTTCCGGCACTGGGTCCGGGCCTCCTGGAGCAGAGCCTCCGCCGTCTCCGGGAAGGTCCGCTGGAGGGAGTTGAACCGGACCTCCCCCATGAAGAATTCCTGCAGGTCGTACTTGGGATCCGTGAAGTCCAGCACGAAGGGGTTCTTGCCCTCGCTCTTGCGCTTGGGATCGTAGCGGTAGAGGACCCAGTAGCCGCTCTTCACCGCCAGCTTCGACTCCTCCTGGGCCCAGGCCATGCCCTTGACGATGCCGTGGTTGATGCAGGGGGCGTAGGCCACGATCAGGGAGGGCCCGTCGTGAGCCTCCGCCTCCCGGAGGGCCTGGATGTACTGGGCGGGATCCGCCCCCAGGGCCACGGAGGCCACGTACACATTCTGGTACTGGGCCGCCAGCATCCCCAGATCCTTCTTCTCCGTCCGCTTCCCTGCGGCGGAAAACTGGGCCACGGCGGCGAAGGGCGTGGCCTTGGAGGACTGCCCGCCGGTGTTGGAGTAGACCTCCGTGTCCACCACCAGGATGTTTACGTCTTCCCCGGAGGCCAGCACGTGGTCCAGCCCACCGTAGCCGATGTCGTAGGCCCAGCCGTCTCCGCCGTACATCCACATGCTCTTCTTCACCAGCTGGTCCCGGCCCTGGCGGACCAGATCAATGGCCTCCCCGGTCTCTGGACAGCCGTCCAGGGCCGCCATCACAGCGTCGCTGAGGGCCACCGTCCGCTCCTTGTCCTCAAAGCCCTCCAGCCAGGCGGACAGGGCGTCCTTCAGCGCCGGATCTCCGGTGGTCTCCAGCAGGGACCGGACCTCCTGGCGAAGCCGGAGCCGCTGCTGGCGGACGCTGAGGACCATACCCAGGGAATACTCGGCGTTGTTCTCGAAGAGGGAGTTGGACAGGGCGGGCCCCCGTCCGTTGGGCAGGGTGGTGTAGGGGTAGCTGGGCACGCTGAAGCCCCAGGCCTGGGTACACCCGGTGGCGTTGGCCACCACCATCCGCTCCCCGAAGAGCTGGGTGAGGAGCTTCATATAGGGCGTCTCCCCGCACCCGGCGCAGGCCCCGGAGAACTCCAGCAGGGGCTGCTGGTACTGGCTGCCCCGGACGGTGAAGCGGCTCATGGGGTTGGCCTTGGGGGCCAGGGACAGGCTGAAGTCCCACAGGGGCTGCTGGTCCATCTGGCTCTCGATGGGCGCCATGACGATGGACTTCTCCTTGGCGGGGCAGGCGGCGGCGCAGCTGCCGCACCCGGTGCAGTCCAGGGGATCCACCTGGATCCGATACCGCAGGCCCTGGAAGGCCCTGCCTCCCTTGGCCTCCTTGGTGACATAGCCCGCCGGGGCCCCGGCCGCCTCCGCCTCCGTCAGCAGGAAAGGCCGGATGGCGGCGTGGGGGCACATAAGGGAGCAGAGGTTGCACCCGATGCAGTTGTCCGGGATCCAGCTGGCCACGCGGGAGGCAAAGCCCCGCTTCTCATACCGGGAGGTGGACAGGGGCACGCTGCCGTCGGCGGCGTCCTTGAAGACGCTGACAGGCAGGCTGTCCCCCTTCTGGGCGTTGACAGCCCGCATGACGGTGCGGACGTACCAGGGGGAGCTGTCGTCCCGGGGCTCCGAATCCTCCGGGAGCTCCGCCCAGGCGGCGGGGACGGGGATTTCCCGGAGCCCGGTAAGCCCTGCGTCTACGGCGTCGCAGTTCATCTTCACCACCTTGTCGCCCTTGCGGCCGTAAGTCTTTCGGATGGCGTCCTTCATGTATCCCACGGCCTGATCCACCGGAAGGACGCCGGCGAGCTTGAAGAAGGCGGCCTGCAGGACGCTGTTGGTCCGGTTCCCCAGGCCAATCTCCTCGGCAGCGCGGCCCGCGTCAATGACATAGAACCGGGCCTGCCGCCCCGCCAGGAGGCGCTTGACCCTGCCCGGCAGATGGGACTCCAGCTCCTCCGGGGCCCAGCTGCAGTTGAGCAGGAAGATCCCGCCGGGCTTCAGTTCCGTGACGATGTCGTACTTGTCCAGATAGCTCTGGTTGTGGCAGGCGATGAAGTCCGCCATGGTGACATAGTAGGTGGAGAGAATCGGCGTGTGCCCGAACCGCAGGTGGCTCTTGGTGACGCCGCCGGACTTCTTGGTGTCGTACTCAAAGTAGGCCTGGACGTACTGGTCCGTGTTGTCCCCGATGATCTTGATGGAGTTCTTGTTGGCCCCCACGGTGCCGTCGGACCCCAGGCCCCAGAGCTTGCAGCTGATGGTCCTCCGGTCCGCCGTCACCACGTTCTCCCCCACGGGCAGGGAGCGGTGGGTCACGTCGTCGGTGATCCCCACGGTGAAGTGGTCCTTCTGCTCTCCGGCCATGTTGTCATAGACGGCGATCATCTGGGCCGGGGTGACGTCCTTGCTGGACAGGCCGTACCGCCCGCCCAGCACCTGGACCTGGCGGCTCCCGTGCTGGAGGACGGAGCAGACGTCCTTGTAGAGGGGCTCGCCGCCGGCACCGGGCTCCTTGGTCCTGTCCAGCACCGTCAGCAGGCGGCAGCTCTCCGGCAGGGCCGCCAGGAAGTGCTCCGGGCTGAAGGGCCGGTACAGCCGCACCTGGAGGAAGCCCACCTTCCGGCCCCGGGCATTCAGGTACTGTACTACCTCCTGGAGGCACCCGGAGACACTGCCCATGGCGACGACCACCTGCTCCGCCTCCGGGTCGCCGTAGTAGTTGAAGAGCCGATAGTCTCTCCCTGTCAGGGCGGACATCTGCTTCATGTAGTCCTCCACGATCCCCGGCACCGCCTCATAGTAGGGGTTCACCGCCTCCCGGAGCTGGAAGGCCGTATCGGGGTTGATCACCGTGGAGCGCATGAGGGGATGCTCGCTGTTCAGGGCGTTGGCGCGAAACCTTGCCAGGGCCTCCCGGTCCAGCATCCCGGCCAGGTCCCGGTAGTCCAGCACATCGATCTTCTGGATCTCGTGGCTGGTCCGGAAGCCGTCAAAGAAGTGCATGAAGGGCACCCGGCTTTTGATTGCGGAGAGATGGGCCACCGCCGCCAGGTCCATGCACTCCTGGACGCAGGAGGAGGCCAGCTGAGCAAAGCCCGTCTGCCGGCAGGCCATGACGTCGGAGTGATCCCCGAAGATGGAGAAGGCGCTGGCGCCCACGGTCCGTGCCGCCACGTGGATCACCCCCGGCAGCAGCTGGCCCGCGATGCGGTACAGGGGCGGCACCATGAGCATCAGCCCCTGGCTGGCCGTATAGCTGGCGGCCAGGGCTCCGGTCTCCAGGGCCCCGTGCATGGCCCCGCAGGCCCCGGCCTCGCTCTGCATCTCCATGAGCCGGACCGTCTGGCCGAAGAGGTTCTTCATTCCGCCTGCGGCCCAGGCGTCCACATGCTCCGCCATGGGGCTGGAGGGGGTGATGGGATAGATCGCGGCTACCTCCGTAAAGGCGTAGCTGGCGTAGGCGGCGGCCTCGTTGCCGTCCATGGTCTTGCGTTTCATAGGATCGCTCCCTTCCCGGATGCTCAATTAGCTCAATTTTTAATTTATTAAGCTATCTGGGATCATTATGGCACAGGAGGGGAGGAGAGTCAAGGAAAACCTGGAAATCCGCCAGGAGATAATTGACGCCGCTCCACGATCTCCGGCAAAACGGCTGGTTAAAATAACGAAAGCGGCCTGCCCTTAATCAGAGGGCGGCCGCTGGGTAAACTGGAGGCTTCAGTGTAGTTGTAAACGGTTTGGCTGATCTGCGACCAGCTCGATATGACCGCATGCGGGACATACATCACAGGATATAGTGCTTCTTTTTTCACTTTCAAAAGGCCATTTTTTATTTGCCAGCAGTATTTCAACAAACTGCGCTCCAACCATGTTTGCCTTGAACATTTCCGCATGACATCTGCCGCACTTCATGAGCTCGCCCGCTCAAAACCCGGTTTACCAAATTGAGTATGTCACGCGGCAAGGATCATCGTCAAGCTGGAGTTTGTGGAAACTGCCGAAGTTATCCCGTGCGGCACCTTCCCGAAAAGGGACCGTTGAACTCTCCTGTTGCCTTTTCCCGCCCCGTGTGCTATCCTGTACGCAGTATTGCTCAACAAGCACAACAAGGAGGGGACCTTATGGCTACCATCTACGACATTGCCGCCCGATGCGGCGTTTCCGCCTCCACCGTCTCCTATGTCCTCAACGGCCAGGGGAAGCGGCGGCGGATCTCCCCGGAGACCCAAGGCCGGGTCCGGGCGGCGGCGGCGGAGCTGGGCTACACGGCCCGGAAGCGCCGGAGCGGCGTCCAAACGCCGGAAGGCGCCACGCCGGTGATCGCCGTCTACTGGCCCCGGCGGGACTTTGAGATGTGCATGCCCCCTTTGACCCAGGGCCTGAACAACGCACTGTCCGCCTCGTCCCGGACGGTGAACATCTCCATTCGCCCCTATGACCAGGGGTACTTGGGGAAGCTCCTGGCGGACCAGTCCCCGGCCTGCGACACCATGCTCTTCGTGGCGGGACAGCGGGATGATCTCGCCTGGCTGGAGACCCACCCGCCCGGGGTTCCGGCGGTACTTTTGAACCGGAGCCTCCCGGGCTATTCCTCCGTGTCCGTGGATCACCGGGAGGCCGCCCGGCTGGCGGCGGAACACGCCCTGCGTCTGGGAGGAGCGGATGTGACGCTGGTGATGAATACCGTGGACTACTACGGCCTGACCTCCCGCAGCGGCCGCATGGCGGAGCTTTTGCGGGAGGGCGGCTGGAAGCCGGAGGGACGAACCTTCTGCTGTGCCAACCGGATTGACGACGGCTATGATCTGGGACGGGAGATGATCCGGGGCGGGCGGTTGAGCCGGGTGATCCTCTGCGCCTATGATATGGTGGGTCTGGGGATCCTCAGCGCCTTAGGGGAGGCGGGAATCCAGGCGGGGCGGGAGGTGTACGTCCTGGCCATGAGCACAGGCCCCCAGCGCCTCTTTGCCCGAAGCTGTCCGCCCATGACGGTGGTGGATCTCCGGGTCCGGGAGACCATGGAGCGGTGTCTTGCCATGGCCATTGAACTGGCGGCTGGAGGACAGACGGAGCCTCGGAGCTTGGTTCTCCAGCCGGAGATGGCCTGCCGCCAGTCGGCCCCCCAGTGGGTGGAGGTATGAGGGAGGCAGGCCGGCGTCCCATTCTGGTCCCCGGCGGCTTTCCGCAGCTGCTGGAACCGCCGGCGTATCTCCTCCGCGGGCGGCGGCCTGCTGCCCGCGGTGCTACTGCCCGCATTGATACTCCAGTGCGGAACAGATAAACGTCCGTAACTTCTCCAGATTGGAGGCCTTTCAGTACATACGCAGCCACCCCGCCGCCACTCCGGCCATTGCGGAGATAAGAGCCTGTTTAAAATCTCGACGTGTATGGATTGGCGAGTGGATTTTTTGCCCTGCAAGGCAAAAATCCGCAGGCATCCTGACGGATGGCAAGGA
>JAAWIL010000128.1 GCA_022796315.1 Oscillibacter sp.
TCTCCGCGGCGCTGCCGGTGCCGCCGGCGCAGGTGACGGCGAAGCGCACATTGCCGCACCGCTCCCAGTTGACGCCCACAGTGTGGTAGATCTTCGTGAGAATCTCCGCCAGAAACGGCAGGGACCGCAGCAAAGACACGCCGCAGGGGTGGTCCGCCTCTGGGTTCAGGGGCGTGAACAGCAGCAAATCCTGGTAGGGCAGTGGCGTCATCTGTCCCCGCTCGCCGGGCCCGCAGATCACAAACTCCAGGGGATTCTCCCCCTCCCGCAGCTGGATCTCCTCCGCCCGGCCCCACAGCAGCGCCGCGATGTCCCGGTTCCCCGCCGCCGGCACGATCTCCCCCACCGCCGCGCCGCAGGTGAGCAGGCTGTCCAGGTATCCGTCCAGAAAGGCGTTGAGGCCGGCCTGCCCCCGCCCCGCCGGCACGGTCCGCAGAAATTCCCGCAGGCCCCGTTCCGCCTCCGCCTCCCCGCAGGCCGCCGTCACGCCGCCGGTCATGCGGATCAGCTTGTAAATGGCCGCATCCACCACCGGCACCGCCTCCCGGACCGCCCGGTACAGCCGGGCCTCCCCCCGTCCCAGGGGCACATACTCCCGCAGGGCCCGAAAGGGGTGCCGCTCCGCGCTCCGCAGCTGTACCGCCCGGACCGCCGCCCCCGTTTGCTTGCTCATCAAAATCGCCTCCTTCTCTCTCCGCCCCGTTCCACGCTCATGGCCGCGAAGCCGCCGCTTCCCTCCGCCGCCAGATCCATGGCAAAGTAGCGCATCTCGTCCATGGCGTGGTCGTGCTCCTTCCGGGGCGCGTCCCCGCCGCTCCGCTCGTCCCAGCAGTACAGCTCCATCTCCCGCAGGCAGTCCCGGCACCCCCGGCCGATCCGCATCCGCCCGCTCCGCAGGAGGTCCGCCGTCACCCGAATCCCGTCGGACACGGCGTTGTCCGCCCGGACCACCTGGAACCCCCGCCGCCGCAGGGCCTCCATGAAGCTGGCCGCCGAGGGGTCCACGATCACCCGCTGGATCTCCCGCCCCCCCGCCAGGTCCGCCAGATCCCCGGCGTACTCCGCGTCCGTCCGCTGGCGCCCGGTCCGCCTGGAGTCGTAGTAAAACTCCTCCACCCGGTGCCACACCCCGTTCCGCTCTCCCCAGAGCCCGAAAGAGGCCGGGTTGGCGGTCCCGTAGTCCACGGAGATCCTCCAGCGCCGGAAGGGGCCCTCCGGCGGGTCCTCCGCGTCCCGCTCCGGGTCGAAGAAGTCGTAGACCCGCCCCTGGGCCGCCGTCCACTCCCCCAGCACAAACCGCTGGTAGAACACCCCCTCATAGGCCCGCTCATACCGTTCCCGAATCTGGGGGGACAGGGCGGGGTTGTCCTCCATGGTGAAGCGGAGCCGCAGGGCCCGCCGCTCCTCCGCCCGCAGCACCCACTCCTGGTAGAACCAGTGCCGGGGCCCCTCTGGGTTGCAGTTGAACCACAGCCGGCTCCCCGGCACGCTGCACCGGGCGATGGCCTGCTCCACAAAGGACCGGGGCATCAGGGCCGTCTCGTCCAGCAGCACCCCCGCCAGGGTGCTGCCCTGGATCAGGGCGGCGCTGGACTCATCCCGCCCCCCGAAGAGCACAAAGCGGTTCTCTCTCCCCTTCCAGCGGACCGTCAGCAGGTTCTCCGACCGCCGCTCCCGCACGCTCATGCCCAGCCGCCGGAGGCAGGGAACCAGCTCCGCCAGCAGGTTGCGCCGCAGGGACCCGATGGTCTTGCCGCACAGGCCGAACTGCCGCCCGGAAAACCGGTTCTGGGCCCACAGAAAGAAGGACAGCCCCATGGAAAAGGTCTTTCCGCTGCGGATGGCCCCGTCGCAGATGACGGCCTCCCACCCCTCGTCCTCCCACCACGTCAGCACCCGCACCTGTTTGGGCGAGAGGGTCAGCTTCTTACTCCCCATCCGCGCCCTCCATCATCCCCGCGGCCTCCCGCAGGGCCTGGCACAGCTCCTCCGCCCCCTCTCCGCCGCCGCTCTCCAGCAGCGTCCCCAGGGTCTCCAGGGCCCGCACCCGGTCCACCAGCTTCAGCTCCACGCCCTTCTCCGTCACCTTCAGCTCCGACACGGCGGCAAGATCCAGCGCCTCCACGTCCGCCTCCTGCGGCCGCAGGGCCAGGCGCACCGCGTCGTTGGCCCGCCCGAAGGCCAGCTGGGCCAGGCGCCGCAGCACGTCCTCCCGCCGCAGCTGGGACGCCGCGTCCCCCCGCATCCGCTCCAGCCGCTCCTGGGTACACTCCATGTGGAGCACGGCGTATCCGTCCCGCCGTCCCGTCTCCGCCGCCGCCCGCTCCGGGTCCATAGTCCGGAGATACGCCCGGCAGAATCCGGCGTTGTCCTGTGTTCGGTTCATCCTTCCTCCCCCTCTCACAGGCGCCCTCCCGCCTCCGGTTTCTTGCACGTCCCCATGCAGCACCCCGGAAAAATTTTTTTCCGTTTCCCCCAAAATTCGATCCCTGTCAACATTTTAACGTCCCCTTCTCCCGAATCTGTGTTATAATAGAGTCATTTCTATGTCCTGAAAGGAGGCCCGCCATGCTCCCCAAAAACACCAAGCTCCAGCGCTTCTTCCCCTTCTCCTGGCGGGACCTTCTCACCACCGCCCTGATCTTCCTCTGCGCCACCGGCGTGTGCGCCCTGATGCAGCGGGCCAACAGCAGCCCCGGCTTCGCCTCCCCGGTCTTCGTGCTGGCGGTGCTGCTGGTCTCCCGCCTGACCACGGGCTACCTCTTCGGCCTCATCGCCTCGGTGCTGGGCGTGGTCTGCGTCAACTTCATCTTCACCTTCCCCTACTGGTCGGTGAACTTCACCCTGGCGGGCTATCCCCTGACCTTCCTGGTGCTGCTGACGGTGTCCGTCATGACCTGCGCCCTGACCACCCGGGTCCGCCGGCAGGAGCGGCTGCGGGCGGAGGGCGAGAAGGAGAAGATGCGGGCCAATCTCCTCCGCTCCGTCTCCCACGACATCCGCACGCCTCTGACGTCCATTGTGGGCTCCACCTCCGCCGTGCTGGAGAACCCGGGCCTCTCCCCCTCCGAGCAGCGGGAGCTCCTGGAGGACGCCCGGGACGAGGCCCAGTGGCTGATCCGCGTGGTGGAGAATCTCCTCTCCATCACCCGCATCGGAGACGCCCGGATCACCACGGTCCCCGAGGCCGCCGAGGAGATCCTGGGAGAGACCGCCCGGAAGTTCCGCCGCCGCTTCCCCGCCGTCTCGGTTTCCGTCTCCGTGCCGGAGGACCTCCTCCTGGTCCCCATGGACGCCATCCTCATCGAGCAGGTCCTCTTCAACCTCATGGAGAACGCCGTGGTCCACGGCAAAACCACCACCGCCATCCGTCTCTCCCTCCGCTCCGCGCCCCCCTGGGCCTGCTTCACCGTGGCCGACGACGGCCAGGGCATCCCCAAGAAGGAGCTGTCCACCCTCTTTGACGGCACCCTGAAGCAGAACGAGACCACCGGCGGCGACGGCAAGCGCAACATGGGCCTGGGCCTGTCGGTGTGCCTGGCCATTGTCCGGGCCCACGGCGGCGCCATGCAGGCCAAAAATCTCCCGGGCGGCGCGGAGGTCTCCTTCCGTCTGCCCCTGTCCAAGGAGGAATCCCCATGAATATCCGCGAGAAAATCCTGGTCGTCGAGGACGAGAAGTCCATCTCCCACTTCATCTCCACCGTGCTCAACAACAACGGCTACGAGGCCATGCAGGCCCGCACCGGCAGCCAGGCCCTCTCCATGATCTCCTCCCACTGCCCGGATCTCATCATCCTGGACCTGGGACTGCCGGATATGGACGGCCTGGAGATTCTGCGCCAGCTGCGGGAGTGGTCCAGCCTGCCCGTGGTGGTGGTCTCCGCCCGCTCCCACGAGCGGGACAAGGTCACGGCCCTGGACGCCGGCGCCGACGACTACCTCACCAAGCCCTTTGGAACCGACGAGCTCCTGGCCCGGGTCCGCACGGCCATCCGTCACACCCGCACGGTCTCCGGCAACAGCGAGATTGCCCAAAAGGGCACCTGCACTGTGGGCGAGATGACCATTGACTACAACAAGCACCAGGTCCTGGTCCGGGGGAAGAACGTGAAGCTGACCCTCAGCGAGTTCCGCATCGTGGCCCTTCTGGGCAAGCACGCCGGCAAGGTCCTGACCTACGACTTCCTGATCCGGGAGCTGTGGGGCCCCCGCGCCGGCGGGGACAACCAGATCCTCCGGGTGAACATGGCCAACATCCGCCGCAAGATTGAAAAAAATCCGGCGGAGCCGGAGTATCTCTTTACCGAGGTCGGCGTAGGCTACCGCCTGGCGGAGGGAGACTGACCCCCGCCTGAAAATCTCCCCATAGGCCGCCCCCCCTTCCATATTTCCCCTTTCCAAACCGTGTCGGATGTGGTATACTCTTGGCGGTTCAATTGGAATGTTCAAAAATTTGGCAAAGGGGCTGTACAGATGAAAGCGATTGGATTTGACAACCAGAAATACCTCACCCTGCAATCCGAGCAGATCAAGCGGCGCATCGCCCAGTTCGGCGGCAAGCTCTATCTGGAATTCGGCGGCAAGCTCTTTGACGACTACCACGCCTCCCGGGTCCTCCCGGGCTTCCAGCCCGACAGCAAGGTCCGGATGCTCCAGCAGCTCAAGGACGACGTGGAGATCATCATCGCCATCAACGCCGCCGACATTGAGAAAAACAAGATCCGGGGCGACCTGGGCATCACCTACGACGAGGACGTCCTCCGCCTCATTGACAGCTTCCGGGGCCTGGGCCTGTACGTGGGCAGCGTAGTGGTGACCCGCTACACCGGCCAGGCCGCGGCGGACGCCTTCCTGACCCGCCTCGCCGCCCTGGGCATCCGCTCCTGCCGCCACTATCCCATTACCGGCTACCCCTCGGACGTGCCCCACATTGTCAGCGAGGAGGGCCTTGGAAAGAACGACTACATTGAGACCAGCCGCTCTCTGGTGGTGGTGACGGCCCCGGGCCCCGGCAGCGGCAAGATGGCCACCTGCCTCAGCCAGCTCTACCACGACCACAAGCGGGGTGTGACTGCCGGCTACGCCAAATTTGAGACCTTCCCCATCTGGAACCTGCCCCTGAAGCACCCGGTGAACCTGGCCTACGAGGCCGCCACGGCGGACCTGGATGACGTGAACATGATCGACCCCTTCCACCTGGAGACCTACGGCGCCACCGCCGTGAACTACAACCGGGACGTGGAGACCTTCCCGGTCCTCAGCGCCATCTTCCGCAAGATCCAGGGGGACTCCCCCTACCACTCCCCCACGGATATGGGCGTCAACATGGCCGGCAACTGCATTGTGGACGACGGGGCCTGCTGTGCCGCCTCCCGCCAGGAGATCCTGCGGCGGTACTACACCGCCTGCGTGGAGCGGCTCCAGGGCAAGTGCGGCGACGGCGTTGTGTGCAAGCTGGAGCTGGTGATGCAGCAGGCCGGGGTCACGCCGGAGATCTGCCCCGCCGTCTCCGCCGCCCTGGCCAAGGCGGAGAACACCGGAGCCCCCGCCGGGGCCATGGTCCTGCCCGACGGCCGGGTGGTCACCGGCAAGACCTCCGACACCCTGGGGGCGGCGTCCTCCCTGCTGCTCAACGCCCTGAAGACCCTGGGCGGGATTGACCACCACTTCGAGCTCATCACCTCCCAGGTCCTGGAGCCCGTCTGCCGGCTGAAAACCCGCTACCTGGGCCACAAAAACCCCCGTCTCCACACGGACGAGGTCCTCCTGGCCCTCACGGTCTCCGCCCTGACGAACCCCCTGGCGGACCTGGCCCAGCAGCAGATGCCGAAGCTCCGGGGCAGCGACGCCCACTTCTCCGTGATCCTCAGCGACGAGGACGACAAGCTCCTGCGGCAGCTGGGCATCAACGTGAGCTTTGAGCCGCGGTATGAGACGAAAAAGCTCTACCACAAATAACGCCTCATCAGCAGCCCGAGACAAGAACTTGGCCATCCGGCCAAGTTCTTGTCTTAGAGCCTGTTTAAAATCTCCCCGGGCATGTCTTGGCGGCGTATTATCCGCCCTGACTGCGTTAAAAATCCTTGCCATCCGTCAGGATGCCTGCGGAT
>JAAWIL010000129.1 GCA_022796315.1 Oscillibacter sp.
CCGCAGGCATCCTGACGGATGGCAAGGATTTTTAACGCAGTCAGGGCGGATAATACGCCGCCAAGACATGCGCGGGGAGATTTTAAACAGGCTCTTAGGACGGGCGGTTGATAACCGCCCCTACAGGGCCCGCAGAAGCCGCCATACCATGCGCAATCGAACATTCCATGTAGAAGGTTGTCTTTTGTCGAATTCTGTTGTAAAATGAGATATCATATTACGATTGGGGGCCTGCTCATGCAGATCATCTACTGCCCGGCTCATCAGCTGGGTCAGTCTCCCTACCGCCAGGCCGTCTGGGAGCTCCTCTGTACCTACGCCGACAGTTTCGTCCCGCCCCTGAACCAGAGGGGCAGCACCACACAGCAGAATCTCCAGCCCGGCAGTCCGGCGGAGGAGCTTCCGGTGGCCTATTTTGAGGCCCTGCAGGAGCAGGACTTCCTCCTGGCCGTGGAGCGGGAGGAGCTGCTGGGCTTCCTCTCGTTCCGCGACAACTATGTGCTGGACGCCCTCCATGACGGAGTCCCCTGCGTCTACGTCTCCACCATCCTGGTGCGGGAAAAAGCCAGAAACCGGGGCATCACCACGCAGCTGTACGGGCACCTTCTCTCCGGACAGCACCACACGGACAAGTTTATCTGCACCAGGACCTGGTCCGGGAACAAGGAACACCTCTCCCTGCTGAACAAGCTGGGCTTTGACTTGATGCGCACCATCCCCAACGACCGGGGCGACGGGATCGACACCGTCTACTACCGCCGGTCCATCCAGGAACAGCAGCAGGACCCGGAGCGGTCCCTCTCCCTGTGGCAGAAATTCCTGGCCTACAAGCTGGACACCAGTGTCTACGCCCTCCTGGCCCTGACCGTGGGCAGCATCGTGTTTGTCTGTGTCTACCTCTCCCCCTCCAGCGCCTCCACCGCCTTCGTGCCGGAGCTGGCCCTGGCCATCGCCACCTCCCTGCTGGCCTCCATCTTCTGCATGCTCTCTGAGACGTATGTCAACTACCGCTCCCGGCAGAACGACAAGCTGCTGGAGGGGCTTCACGCCTTTGGCATCCGGGATCTCCACTTCAACAAGCAGGCCCTGATCCTGGACCTCCTGAAGGACTGCAGCAACTACCTCTGGGTCTCCGGCTGCCGCCTGATCCTCACCCGGAAGATCGCCCCCTCCATTGCCCGGCAGATCCGCACGCGCCCGGACCTCCAGGTCCGCTGCCTGGTGTGTCCTCCCTGGACCCAGAGCTATCACCTGATCTATGGCGAGGACCACAATGTGATGGACAACTACTTCACCGTCTTCCGCACCATCCAGCAGGCCTGTGACGGCCGCCCGGTCCCCTGCAAGGTCCATGTGATTGACAAGCCGCTGTTCAACGACACTTACAAATTTGACAAAGTCACCGTCACCGGGCCCTTCCTCCACGCCAGAGACGCCAGCGGCGGCCGCATCACCGCCAACGACTTCTTCACCTACGACGTCATCCGCCAGAGCCGCCTCCAGGCCCTCATGGAGGGGGAGTACGCCACCCTCTGGGACGAGGCCCCCCTGGAGCTGGACTGGGACCGCTTCCAGGACGCCTGCCGCCGCTACCGCCCCGACATGACGGAAGAGGAGAAGGCCGAGCTCCTGCAGAAGTGCTGTGTGCCCATCGGTCCGGAGCGGGAACTTCTGCTGCCCCGGGTCACCATGGAATATACGGAGGTCTGACAGCGTCACTGCGAAAGCGCCCGAAAACCGGGCGCTTTCTTTCAACTTTTTGGGGGATCGTCCAAAATCGCGGGGGGAATCCGCTTTCCCTGTGAAACGCCTTTTCAAAAGGGCGGATTTGTGCTATAGTCAGCACAAAAGTACTCGCAAATCCGCAGGCTGAAGGAGATTTGATCTCATGATAACACTCCACGACAACGGCACATTCCTGGTAAACGGCGTCCCCTGCGCCAGCGGACCGGTTCCTTCGGAGGAGGGCCGCCGCCAGACCATGGCCTGGTCCATTCTCCAGGCCCACAACCTCTCCGGCAATCCGGAAACCCTGAAGATCCGCTTTGACGCCATGCTCTCCCACGACATCACCTATGTGGGAATCATCCAGCAGGCCCGGGCCTCCGGGATGCGGGAGTTCCCCCTTCCCTACGCCCTGACCAACTGCCACAACAGCCTCTGCGCCGTGGGCGGCACCATCAACGAGGACGACCACGTCTTCGGCCTTTCCGCGGCGAAGAAATACGGCGGCATCTACGTCCCCGCCAACCAAAGCGTGATCCACTCCTACGGCCGGGAGCAGATGGCCAAGTGCGGCGCGATGGTCCTGGGCTCCGACTCCCACACCCGGTACGGCGCCCTGGGCACCATGGCCGTCGGTGAGGGCGGGCCGGAGCTGGCGAAGCAGCTGCTGAAAAACACCTGGGACGTGAACTACCCCAAGGTGGTGCTGGTCTATCTGACCGGGACGCCCAAGCGGGGCGTGGGCCCCCACGATGTGGCCATCGCCCTGGTGAAGGCCACCTTCCCCGGCGGCTTTGTGAACAACTGCGTGCTGGAGTTCGCCGGCCCCGGCATCGCCCAGCTCCCCATCGACTTCCGCAATGGCATCGACGTCATGACCACCGAGACCACCTGTCTCTCCTCCATCTGGGAGACCGACGGCGTCACGGAGGCCTTCTACCGGGCCCATCAGCGGCCCCAGGACTACCGGCCCCTGCACCCCGGCCCCTGCGCGTGGTATGACAAATATGTGGAGATTGACCTCAGCCAGGTGGAGCCCATGATCGCCCTGCCCTTCCATCCCTCCAACGCCTGGACCATCCGGGAGTTCCTGGACCGTGCGCCGGACCTCCTGGCCCAGGTAGAGGCGGACGCCAAGAGGCGCTTCCCAAAGGCAGACATCCATCTGGCCGGCAAGGTCCGCGACGGCGGCGTCTGGGCCGATCAGGGGGTCATCGCCGGATGCGCCGGCGGCCTCTTTGACAACATCAGCGAAGCGGCGGACATTCTGCGGGGCGGCAGCTGCGGCAGCGGGGCCTTCGTGCTGGACGTGTACCCCACCAGCGTTCCCGTGAGTCTGGAGCTGACCAAGACCGGCGCTGCGGCGGCGCTGCTGGAGTGCGGCGCCGTCATCAAGCCCAGCTTCTGCGGCCCCTGCTTCGGCGCCGGGGACGTCCCCTCCCACAACGGGCTCAGCCTGCGGCACACCACCCGGAACTTCCCGAACCGGGAGGGCTCCAAGCCCGGCGAGGGCCAGTTTGCCGGAGTCTGCCTGATGGACGCCCGCTCCATCGCCGCCACGGCCCTCCACGGCGGCAGGATCACCGCCGCCACCGAGATCGACTACACGCCCATCCAGCGGGAGTACCACTTCTGCAAAGAGGTCTATGACCACCGGGTGTACAACGGATTCGGCCATCCCCAGCCGGACACGGAGCTGGTCATGGGGCCCAACATCACCGACTGGCCCCACGTGGAGCCCCTGGCGGACCATCTTCTGGTGGAGTTGGCGGCGGTGCTCCGGGACGAGGTCACCACCACCGATGAGCTGATCCCCTCCGGGGAGACCTCCTCCTTCCGCTCCAATCCCCTGCGGCTGGCGGAGTTCACCCTGTCCCGCCGGGAACCGGCCTATGTGGGCCGGGCCAAGGCCGCTGCGGACATCGAGGCCCGGCGGCTGGCGGGAGAGATCCCGGAGAAGCTGCAAACCCTGCTGGGCCGGGCCTTCCAGATTCCCTTCCCCCAGGCCGCGGCATCGTTCCCTCCCATTGATGTGGACCTGGCGGCAAAGCTCCACCGCTGGGGCTTTACCAGCCGGAATACGCAGTTCGGCTCCTGCATCTTCGCCAACAAGCCCGGCGACGGCTCCGCCCGGGAACAGGCCGCCTCCTGCCAGAAGGTCCTGGGAGGACTGGCCAATATCTGCTATGAGTTCGCCACCAAGCGCTACCGCTCCAACTGCATCAACTGGGGCATCCTGCCCTTTACCCTGGACCCGGGAACCCCCTTCCCCTACGAGGCGGGGGACTGCGTACTGGTTCCGGAGATCCGGGCCCACATCCTCCGGGGAAGCAGGGACATTCCCGCCAAGGTCCTGCGGCTGGACGGGCGTGTGGAGGATCTTCTGCTTCACGCAGGCGAGCTGACCAAAAAGGAGCGGGAGATCCTGCTGGACGGCTGTCTCATGAACTACTACGCCCGCCGGTCCCCGGACCGCCTGCGCACCCTGCCGGTGGATGCCGGCCGGGAACAGATTCTGGAGCTGCTGGCGGACTGGACGGAGCTGCTGGCGGAGGAGCGCTACCAGGAGGCCCTGGACAGCTTCCTGGTGGACAGCAGCGAGGTGGACTGGACCCCGGAGCTGCTGGAGTCCGCGGTCTACGGCTATGGCTGCGGCGGACACACCCGGGAGGAGGCCGCCAAGGAGTTTGGCCGGGCGGATTACAAGGTCACCTCCCTCCGGAACAGCCCCCAGAGAGCGGAGATCCACCAGCGCATTGACATCTCTTCCGACTACGCCTGGATGGGACCGGACGATATCGCGGTGATCCACTACGACGGGGTGCCCCTGAACGGCGAGCCCAGCGACCTGACCGCCAAATTCTTCCTCCGGAAGCTGGATGAGACGGCGATGACGCTGGCCTTCATTGATCTCCACGTCATGTAATTTGCGGGATTGGGAATCCGGAGGGGGAGCGCTCCCCCGCGATTCTCAACTCCAGAGAAAGGGGTTCAAGATGAACAAGATCAAAATGACCACGCCCCTGGTGGAGATGGACGGGGACGAAATGACCCGGGTCCTGTGGGCCTGGATCAAGGAGAAGCTGATTCTGCCCTTTGTGGACCTCAAGACTGAGTACTACGATCTGGGGCTGCTCCACCGGAACGAAACGAGGGACCAGGTCACCATCGACGCCGCCAACGCCACCCGGCGTCTTGGCGTGGCCGTCAAGTGCGCCACCATCACCCCCAACCGCCAGCGGATGGAGGAGTACCCGGAGCTGACGGAGATGTGGAAGTCTCCCAACGGCACCATCCGGGCCATTCTGGACGGCACCGCCTTCCGGGCCCCCATCCTTCTGCCCGCTATCCGGCCCGTGGTGAAGACCTGGGAGCAGCCCATCACCATCGCCCGTCACGCCTATGGCGATATGTACAAGGCCGTGGACCTGGCCACGGAGGAACCCGGCACCGCCACGCTGTCCTTCCGGGGCCAGAGCGGCGCGGAGCGGGTCCTGGAGGTCCAGACCGTTCGGGGCCCCGCCATCTGGCAGGCCCAGCACAACACGGAGGAGAGCATCCGGGCCTTTGCCCGCTCCTGTTTCCAGTACGCCCTCAGCCAGAAGCAGGACCTGTGGTTCTCCACAAAGGACACCATCGCCAAGGTCTATGACGGCGAGTTCAAGCGGATCTTTGAGGAGGAGTACGAGACCTCCTACCGTCCGGCCTTTGAACGACAGGGGCTCACGTATTTCTACACACTGATTGACGACGCGGTGGCCCGGGTCCTGCGCTCCAAGGGCGGCTTCATCTGGGCCCTGAAGAATTACGACGGCGACGTCATGAGCGACATGGTGGCCACGGCCTTTGGTTCCCTGGCCATGATGACCTCGGTGCTGGTGTCTCCGGACGGCACCATGGAATTTGAGGCCTCTCACGGCACCGTGACCAGGCACTACTACCGGTATCTCCAAGGAGAGCCCACCTCCACCAATCCCATCGCCACCATCTTCGCCTGGAGCGGCGCCCTCAAGCGCCGGGGGGAACTGGATCAGCTGCCGGAGCTGACCCGGTTCGGCGAGGCCATGGAGACCGCCTCCCTGGAAACACTGACGGCAGGCACCATGACCAAGGATCTTCTGAGTCTGGTGGAGCCCGGTTTCCAGGCCACCGGCGTCAACAGCCAGGAGTTTCTGGACGCCATCGCCCAGCGGCTGGCGGAAACGCTCTGAGGAGAACAATCCCGTCCACGGTATCCCCGTGGACGGGATGCTTTTCTTAGAGCCTGTTTAGGATCTCAGCGTGCGGGGATTGGCGAGGGGATTTTTTGTCCAGCAAGGCAAAAAGCCGCCGCAATCCTGGCGGATTGCAAG
>JAAWIL010000130.1 GCA_022796315.1 Oscillibacter sp.
TCTTGAAATCCGTCAGGATTCCTGCGAGTTTCTTCCTTGCCAGGCAAAAATTTTTCTTGCCAATCTGCATACCGTCACCTATTGGTACAGCTTCTAAGTCAAATCTGACGGAATACCGGGAGGGAGGTGAACCCGCCCCAGACGCAGCGGCTAACAATCTTTTGGAAAGGAATTGAGGAAAACGGGTAATCAACTGTCTGAACACGGCGGCGGGAAGCTGAAAAAGTCCCATGTGGGCCTGTTCGCGCTGGTGGGCATGTACTACGCGGAGATCTGCTCCGGCGCTTTCGGCATTGAGGAGATGATCCCCGAGGCGGGCCCCGGCATGACCATGCTTCTGCTGGTGGTGCTGGCGGTGGTTTGGGCCTTCCCCATCAGCTTTGTGTGCTCGGAGCTGGGCTCCGCCCGGCCCGACGAGGGCGGCGTCCTGGTGTGGATCAAGGAGGCCATGGGTGAGTTCTGGTACGGCATCGCCCTGGTCTGCATGACCATCTGGGGCCTGGTGGCCAACGCGGTTTACATCGTTCTGGCGGTCAGCTACCTGGGGGAGCTGATCTACATTCCCCCCCATGGCGGCGACGCTGCTGAAGGTGGGCCTGGTGATTTTCTTCTTCTTCCTGAATGTCAAGGGCGTCCGGGAGATGGGGCTTTTCAGCGCGATTCTGACCGTCGCCATCATCCTGGCCTTTGCCGCCGTGGCGGTGGTGGGCCTGATGAACTGGAACCGCAGCCCCGTGACCCCCTTCATCGCCGACGAGGAGGGCGGCATGTTCCGGGCCTTCGGCGCCGGACTGGGCGTGGCCCTCTGGATGTACTGCGGGTTTGAGCAGATCTCCATGATGTCCGGCGAGATCCAGGACGCCCACCGGATGATCCCCAAGGCCCTGATGGTCGCCATCCCCATCATCTCCCTGACCTACATCCTGCCCACCCTGGGCGGCCTGGCCTCCATCGGCCCCTGGGACGAGTGGACCACGGAGACCGGCGGCGCGGGCTATGCGGCGGTGCTGACGGAGAACGGCATCCCCGCCGGCGGCGCGATCTTCCTGGTGGTGGCGGTCATTGCCCAGCTGGCGGCCTACAACGTCACCATGGGCGCCGCCGCCCGGGGCGTGTACATGCTGGCGGAGGAGAACTTCGCCCCCAAGTGGATCGCCGGTGTGTCCAAGACCTACGGCACCCCCTTCTACGCCCTGCTGCTGACCACGGTGGTGGCCCTGGTGCTGATGCCCTTCAACTTTGCCTTCCTGGTGACGCTGGAGGTGTTCTTCATGGTGCTGGTGTACGCCCTGCTGATGGTCTCCGCCATGATTCTCAAGCGCAGGATTCCCGACGAGGAGTTCCTCTTCAAGTTCCCCAGCGGCCGGGCCGCCCATACCATCTGCAGCGTGATTGTGCTGGTCATCTGCGTGCTGGTGACGGTGGTCAGCGGCGTGGACTATTTCTTCGGCGGCCTGATCGCAATCCTGCTGCTGCCGGTGTTCTACGTGATTTTCAAAAAGCGCTACGGCGGCTGCACCGTCAACGAACCCCGGGAGTACCCCCGCGATCCCCGGACCCGTCTGGCTTTCGGCGACTACACAAAGATCGGCGCCTACTTGATCGGTGTGGGCATCTACTCCGTGGTCTCCAGGTTCTTCCTGGAGTGGTACGAGGGCCCCGACAGCGCCGAGTACTACCTGGAGGAGTATGAAACCGGTATTTTCAGCGACATGATCCTGATGTTCAGCGCGATTTTGATCATCGGCGCGGTGTGCGTCGCGGTGGGCGCCATCGCCCTCCTCTACGGCCGGAAGCTGGACCGGGACGGGATTCCCTCCGGCAAATAACCGGCGCCGCTCTCCCCTTTTGAGAACCGGCGTCCCCCAGGCGGACGCCGGTTTTGGGGCCGGACCCTTCGTTTCTTGCTTTTTTCCATGACGCCGGCAGCCTACAGATGTTGCGAAATTACACACCGGAATCAGAAAATTCCCGCCGGGAAATTCATTTCAACAATATCCGGGGATTTTCCTGACAACTAAAAGATTTTCTTCCGGACTTCCGGAAGATATAATGAGAACATACAAACCACGTACATACAAACCACGTACCATGTAAACCCCATCAATTTTGAAAAGGAGCATCCTTGACATGAAGAAGAAAAGAGTTCTGATGCTGGGTGCCGGCGCTCAGGGCACCACCGTCTGCCGCTGCCTGGAGAAAGAGGAAAACGTCGGCGAGATCATCTGCGGCGACTATGACATCAAGGCCGCCACCCAGCTGGCCAGCGGCCTGAGCAAGGCCACGGCCAAGCAGGTCAACGCCCGTGATATGCAGAGCATCATCGAGGCGGCCGCCGGCTGCGACCTGATGGTGGTGGCGCTGCCTCTGGACTATGGCAGGAACGTGCTGGGCGCCGCTCTGGAGTGCAAGTGCAACTACCAGGACTTCGCCGCCATGGAGGACCTGGACCCCGACTGGGTGAAGTGCGTGGAGATCATGCTCAACGACTACAGCCCCAAGTTCGCCGCCAACAACACCCTGGCCGTCATCGGCACCGGCTCCGCCCCCGGCGTGATCTGCGCCGCCTCCCGCCGGGCCGTCCGCCCTCTGGACACCTGCGAGACCATCTATAACATCGTCTGGGAGGGCGTGGAGGCCAAGCGGTTCCAGCCCTTCTGGTGGTCCCCCGTCACGGCCCTGGCCGACTTCCGCGGCGAGCCCGACAAGGGCTACGGCGGCGCCTACGCCTTTGAGAACGGCAAGCTGATTACCACCCGGAACTTCACCCGCCCCATCTACCGCCAGTATGACTACATGGACCGCAAGGTCCGCTTCGTGGAGCACCTCCACGACGAGCCCGTGCAGATGTCCTTCCACAACGAGAGCCACTTCAAGGGCGCCAAGAACATCTACTTCAAGTACGGCGGCGTGGGCGTGGACTTCTCTGAGCCCCTGTACAAGGCCGGCCTGCTGCGGGATGAGCCCGTGCTCTACAACGGCGTCGAGGTGGTCCCCTTTGACTTCGTGATGAACTTCATCCCCGCCGCCCCCAAGACCCCCGAGGAGGTCAAGGCCATCCTGGATGAGGGCCTGGTGGCCGACGCCGGCGCCATGTGCGTGGAGGCCTACGGCATGAAGGACGGCAGAAAGGTCTGCTCCCAGGTCCATGTCATGGCCCCCGGCATCGTGGAGTCCTATGAGCGCGCGGGCATGACCGGCGAGCAGTATCTCACCGGCCAAGGCGGCTTCCTGTTCACCAAGATGTTCGTCAACGACATCTATGACCAGAAGGGTCTGATCTCCTCCGACCAGCTGAGCGACAGCGAGGTGGACTACTACTTCGACGAGGCCGCCAAGCTGGGCATCACCCTGGACTGCCGCCTGGAAGAGGTGGATGAGTTCCCCGTGGACAAGGAATAACGGGCCTCTCCGAACCCGTGAATTTTGATTGGATGCAAGCCGTCTTGCTCGCCGCCGGGAGCTCTTGAGGACCGGGGTTCCTTCGGGCCGTCCGTTTTTACCCTGCATCGTGCCGCGGGACTGGATCGAGAAATCGGTCCAGTCCCTGCGGCGCATCCGGCGAGGACGGTTGACTTTCCGCCGCTTTTCAGATATCTTTATAGCAATCCGCAAAAATACTGCGAAAAGTTCAGCAGGCCGGGAATCGTACGGCTGCGTTGTCGTCCTTGGCGGGCGTCAGCCCGCCTGCGTCCTCCGCCTTGCCCTGCAATCCCCGGTCTTGCTTCCTTTTTTCACATTCTTTCCGTGGATTGCTATAGTCAGAAGGCGGGGGAACCCGCGCGGTTCATCTCCCCCCGGCGGGGACCACCCGGCGGCCCGGAGCGGCGCCGGTCATGTGCGGAGGGACTGCCATGCTATACGAAAATATCTCCTACCCGGACCAGCTGCCCTTCAAGATCTTCTTCTCCAACATCGTGGAGGAGAACTACCACTACCACAAGGAGCTGGAGATGTCCTTCGTCCTGCGGGGGACCACCCACTACAAAATCCACCACCTGGATTACAGCCTGAAACAGGGCTCCATCATCATTGTGGACAGCTCGGACCTCCACCGGATCTTCCACTCCTCGGACGACATCCTGATGCTGACGATCCAGGTGGACCTGGACTATTTCTCCGACCAGTATCCCGCCATCGCCTCCTCCATTTTCGTCTGCGAGATCCCCGACGGAAAGGACCCCCAGGAGTACCAGGAGCTCCAGAACAAGAACAAGATCCTCAAGCGCCTCCTCACCAAGATCATGATCGCCTACCAGCAGAAGGGCGGGGAATCCCTGCTGCTGTCCTACGTGGAGAACCTGATCTCCACCCTGGTGGAGCAGTTTCAGGACTTCGTGTTCAGCGGCACGCTGTTCAAGCCGGACAAGCGCCAGCTGAAGGACACCGACATGTGGCGCTATCTGAAAATCTCCGACTACATGTACACCAACTACCAGGAGCCCATCTCCCTGCAGACCCTCTCGGACTACCTGCACCTGAGTCCTTACTACGTCTCCCACCTGGTGAAGGACATCTCCGGCCTGAGCTTTAAGAGCCTGTTTAGGATCTCAGCGTGCGGGGAGATTTTAAACAGGCTCTAAGAACTACCTGAACTACGTCCGGGTGGAGTACAGCGAGAAGCTCCTGGCCGAGCAGGTGCTGACCCTGACGGAGATCTGCGAGACCTGCGGCTTCTCCTCCCTGACCTATTTCAACAAGTGCTTCTCCTTCTGGCACGGGAAGACCCCCGCCCAGTACCGGAAGTCGCTGCCCAACTGCACCCGGAGCTATGGCAGGGCCTTCTCGGAGACCGAGGGCACGGAGCTGCTGCTGAAGCTCAACGACAGCTACCGGATCATCAACCACTCGGCGGAAAAGCTCCTCTCCACCTCCGCCACGCTGCAGGTGGACTTCCGGCAGGCCGCCGGCCCCTCTTTCCGGGACTTGTACAGCCCCCGGATTCTCCTCTCGTCCTACGACGACCTCTTCTTTTTGAGCCACTACGGCCCGGAGCTCCGCTCCCTGCGCCCGGCGGAGCTGCTGGTCCGGCGGGACCTTCTGCGGAGCCTCCCCGCCGCCCTCAAGAAGTCCGCCCTGCTGGCCCTGGAGCACAGCGGCCTGCCGGTGGCGGAATACCCCTCCCCGGAGGAGGACGCCTCCGGGGAGAACGCGCTCCGCGAGCCCTTCCCCGTGACCGGCGGCAGCCGGGCGCTGATTGAGCCCAACGGCCTCTTCACCTCCTTCTTCCACATCCTGCGGATTCTGGCCAACGTCTCCGGCGGCGTCGCCGTCCGGCAGGAACGCTCCCTGGTCGCCCGGGACGGGGCGGTCCTCTACCTGCTGATTCACAAAACGGCCCTCCGGCAGGAGACCTCCTTCAATGTGACCTTCAAGAACGCGCCGCCCAACGTCTTCATCATGGAGCAGCGCTTTGAGAACAACGCCAAATTCCGCGGCATCCTCAACGAGTTCTCCCAGAGCGAGTCGGTTCCCGGCGCCATTCTGGAGGAACTCAACGATTCCTTCCACAACAAGATCACCTACACCCTGGACCCCTCCTGCCAGAACCTGTCCATCTCCCTGCTGAAAACCGGCGTGATTCTCCTGAAGATGATCCCCTGTCCCTGATCGGAGAAAGCGGACGGGGCTCCGAGCGGTCCCCCAAGCACAAAAGCGGGATTTTCAGAACTTTAAAAATTCCGAAAATCCCTGATTGAAATCGCGCAGGGAACCCCTCCCGGGTTCTAAACCGCGCGCGGCGGCTGCGCTCCGAAACGCGCCTGCGGGCGCAGCCGCACACCCCTCCTTCCCGTCAAAGAAATCTTTCCCATTTTTCGACAGTCTGAGAGCCTGTTTAATATCTCGACGTGTATGGATTGGCGAGTGGATTTTTTGCCCTGCAAGGCAAAAATCCGCAGGCATCCTGACGGATGGCAAGGA
>JAAWIL010000131.1 GCA_022796315.1 Oscillibacter sp.
AACGCCGCCGCAATCCTGGCGGATTGCAAGGGTTTTTAACGAAGTCTGGACGGAAAATACGCCGCCAAGACGTGTGCGGGGAGATTCTAAACAGGCTCTCAGGTAAAGGCCTGGTTGAACACGTTCTCCAGGTCCCCCTGCTTGCCGTCCACGGCCACCAGAGCCACGCAGTTCCCCTGCCGCTGGACAGAGGCCTTCTTCCAGGACTCAATGGACTCAGGATAGAACGCGCCGCCGATGTTCTCGTCGTCCCCCACCTGGTAGTCGATCCGGGCCTGGAAAATCTCCGCGGCCTTGTCCGCGTCCTCCTCGGACTGGCACTTGACCAGGGCCACCTCGTTGGCCACGGCGGACATGGCCGCCGCTTTCACGATCATCTGCTCCGTCTCCAGCTCGCTGAGGCCGGGGTAATACATCTCCAGCATCTCCCCCTCGATATCTATCATATAGCCCTCCGTCCACCAGTCGCAGACCGCCTCCATGGAGCTGTAGACTTCCGTGAGATCCACGTCCGCAGTCTCCGGCTCCTTCTCCCCGCCGCCGCAGGCGGTCAGGGACAGGGCCAGCAGGCCTGCCAGTAAACATGTCGTCCATCGCTTCATTGTTGTTCCTCCTTATGGTTTGTTCCTCTCATCAGACGGCGGCGCAGGGAAAAAAGTTCCCGTCTGGCGAAATTTCGTTTGTTCTCTCCTGTGTGCCGCATGTCGTAGTATGGCCGGTTTCGGGCAGCTTCCCACTGTACGTCTTTCCTGCGCCCACGGTACTTTGAGAATTGCCTCTTGCATTTATACAGGAACCGCGCTATGATTTCAACATCAATTTGTTACTTTTCTGAAAGCGGTGAAATTTTATGTACAGCTTCCGCAACGACTACAGCGAAGGGGCCCATCCGAAGATCATCCAGGCCCTGACAGACACCAACTTCCAGCAGACCTGCGGCTACGGCCTGGACCCCCTCTGCCAGCAGGCCGCCAATACCATCCGCCGTCTCTGCCAGGCCCCGGCGGCTGACGTCCACTTCCTGGCCGGCGGCACCCAGACCAACCTCACGGCCATCGCCTCCCTCCTCCGGCCCTATGAGGCGGTGATCGCCGCCTCCACCGGCCACGTGAACGTCCACGAGACCGGCGCCATCGAAGCCACCGGCCACAAGGTCTGCGCCGTTCCCACCCCGGACGGCAAGCTGACGCCGGAGCTGGCGGAGTCCGCCGCCGGGGACCGTCAGGAGCACATGGTCTACCCCCGGATGGTCTACGTCTCCGATACCACGGAGGTGGGCACCGTCTACACCAAGGCGGAGCTGACCGCCCTCCGGCAGTACTGCGACCGGCACGGGATGCTGCTCTACCTGGACGGCGCCCGTCTGGGCTCCGCCCTGGCCTCTCCGGAAAACGACCTGACCCTGCCGGAGATCGCCGCCCTGACGGATGCCTTCTACATCGGCGGCACCAAAAACGGCGCCCTGTTTGGCGAGGCGCTGGTCCTCGCCTCCCCCGACCCCCACTTCCGCTGGCACCTGAAGCAGCGGGGCGCGATGCTGGCCAAGGGCCGGCTGCTGGGCCTCCAGTTCCAGGCCCTGCTGGAGGACGGCCTCTATCTGGAACTGGCCCGCCACGCCAACGAGGCGGCCTTCCGCCTCCGGGACGGCCTGGCCGCCCGGAAGATCCCCTTCCTGGTGGACTCCCCTTCCAACCAGCAGTTCCCGATCCTGCCCAACACCGCCGTGCAGCGGCTCCAGGACCTGGGCTACGCCTTCGAGATCCAGCAGGCCATGGACCCGGACCACACCTGCATCCGCCTGGTCACCAGCTGGGCCACGCCGGACTCCGCCGTGGAGGACTTCCTCCGGGATCTCCCCGCCTGCCTGTAATCTTTTCCGTCCGTAGACGCTCCCCTGAAAACCGCCGGTTTCCAGGGGAGCGTTCCGCGCCGGAACCGGGCGGGAACGCCATTCCGAACATGCGCAAAACGCGCGAAGCGCGGCGCCCTCTCCGGAAGACGCGTCTTCCGCGCATATTCCGCCGGATTCCGCACATCCTGACACCGGGGTGATGATATGCCAAAAGCGGAAAACAACCGTTCCAGCCAAACACCGGTCCTGCGCCTGGAGCCGGAAAAACGCCTTTGCCCCGCCTTTGACCCGGTGACCATCGCGGAATTCCCGGTGGCCTCCCCGAAAGAGATGGGCTTTCGCGTCCTGGACAACTTCTGTGAGGAGCACATCCAGTAAACCGCGGCGGTCCGGCTGGGCCGTCCGGCCATTGTGGATGCCGGGAACGTCTTACAGGCGTTCCCGGCATTCTCCATCCAACTCCTGAGCCCCCGCCCGTTTTTGCCGGGAAGCGGTCCCCTGCGCCGGTTGCCTTTTCCCTTTTTTCGTGGTAAAATGACTCTGGTTCCGCCGGCCTCCGGCGGCCAAGGAGGTCATTTGATTCATGTTAAATCTCACACCAATGAAAACCCTGTACGAAAGTCCCCTGCCGCCCATGTGCCTGACGGACTACGACGCCATGAGCAAGTTCCTCAACAGCGGCGCCCAGCGCTGCAAGACCTCGGGCCGAAACTTCGACCTGTTCCTGGACTGGGTGATTCACGCGCTGCTGTCCAGTCTCACCGCCGACAGCGCCTCCCGGATCTTCCTGCCCAAGACGAAGACGGCCCCCTTCGAGCTGGATGCCCTGCTGCCCATCTCCACCCTGCCCTCCTCCGGCCGCAAGCGGGTCCAGCTGCGGGAGACGCACCTGATCGCCCCGGTCTGGAACAACACCGACCTGGGCCTGGCCCTGGAGGCCTTCTATGACAGCGGTTTCCAGGATGTCAAAATCGACCATCCTTTTGGCGGGGCCTACATCGAAGAGCTGAAGCTGGCCATCATCGACTCCCCCTCCGACGTGGACCTGCTCCACGTGCTGCGGACGTGGCACCGGGGCAGCATCTCCCTGGAGTCCTACTCCCTGCGCAAGCTGGCGCCCCTCCTCAGCACCGACGGGGAGAACTGGTACCTCCAGCAGAACGGACAGGAGCTGACGGAGCCTGTGCTGGAGCCCCGGATGGCGGCTCTCTACAACTGCGCCCTGCGGCGCTACGGCTGCTGACCCGGTCTCCGCCGTCAATTTTTCCATAAATTCAGTTTATTTCCGGAAATTCTGTGGCTCTTTTACACAAATAAGCAAATACTTTTTCAGCACTACTGAAAAATCTTTTTATTTTGGTTGATTCTCCCAGCAGACTGTCGTATACTAACGACAAGACAGTTCTCCGCCCTGGGCCTTCCATCGCGCTCCATCCATCTCTCAAATTCTGTATTATAAGGAGGAACTCGCAATGAAATACGGCCGCACCTATAACTTTTCCGCCGGCCCTGCCATGATGCCGGAACCTGTTCTGGAGGAGATCGCCGCCGAGATGCTGAACTATCGCGGCAGCGGCATGTGCGTCATGGAGATGAGCCACCGCTCCAAGGTCTTCCAGCAGATCCGGGACGAGGCCGAGGCGGATCTCCGCAAGCTCATGGGCGTCCCCGACAACTACAAGGTCCTCTTTATCCAGGGCGGCGGCACGGTGCAGTTCGCCATGGTGGCCATGAACCTGATGCGGAACGGCACGGCCTGCTATGTGGAGACCGGCGCCTGGTCCAAGAAGGCCATCGCCGAGGCGAAGAAGTACGGCGAGGTGCAGATCGCGGCCTCCTCCGCCGACAAGAATTTTTCCTATATTCCCGACTGCTCCAACCTGGACATCCCGGACAACGCCGACTACGTCTATATCTGCGAGAACGAAACCATCAACGGCACCACATATTTCACGCTTCCAAACACCAAGGGCAAGCTCCTGGTATCGGACCAGTCCTCCATGTTCCTCTCCCGCCCCTGCGACGTGGAGAAGTACGGCCTGATCTGGGCCGGCGTGCAGAAAAACGTGGGCCCCGCCGGAATGGCGGTGGTCATCATCCGGGAAGACCTGCTGCGGGATGACCTGCCCAAGTTCGTCCCCACCTATATGAGCTACAAGACCCACGCGGACAACGACTCCCTGTACAACACCCCCAACTGCTGGGCCATCTACTGCTGCGGCAAGGTCTTCAAGTATCTTCTGGACCACGGCGGCCTGGAGGCGCAGAACGCCCGCAACGAGGAGAAGGCCAAGATCCTCTACGACTTCCTGGACAGCAGCAAGCTCTTCACCGGCGCGGTGGAGAAGAAGGACCGCTCCCTCATGAACGTGCCCTTCGTCACCCCCAGCAAGGAGCAGGACGCCGACGTGGTGGCCGCCTCCAAAGCCGCAGGCTTTGATAATCTCAAGGGGCACAAAAGCGTAGGCGGCCTCCGGGCCTCCATCTATAACGCCATGCCCAAGGAGGGCGTGGAGGCTCTGGTGGAGTTCCTGAAGGAATACGAGAGCAGGTAAAGAGGGGACTTCGTCCCCCCTTTAGATCCCCCCCACCAGTCTGCGGACTGGTGACGCCGCCCCGGGCGGCTGGAGTCGCGGTATTTTTGCCACGCGCATGTCGCGGCAAAAATGATTTCAATTTATTTTCCGCTAAAAGCGGAAAACCAGGGGCTTGCCCCTGGACCCCTTCCGGGTCGCCGGACATACCTGTCCCCCAATGGGTATGAGGAAGCCGACGGCAGCGCCCCTGGGGTGCGCTGCAACAAAGAAAGGGGTATGGCACTATGTTAAAGCGCGTATTGGTCACCGACGGTATGGATGCCTCCGCCATGGAAACGCTCCGGGCAGACGGCTATGAGGTGGTGGAGCAGTTCTACGAGCCAGACCAGCTGGGCCCGGCCCTGCGGGATTTTGACGCGGTTATCATCCGCTCCGCCACAAAGATCAAGGAGCCCCAGATTGACGCCGCCAAGGGCGGACGCTTACAGCTCATCATTCGGGCCGGGGTCGGCGTGGACAACATCGCCGTGCCCTACGCCGAGGCGGCGGGGATCACGGTGCGGAACACTCCCCGGGCCTCCTCCAACGCCGTAGCGGAGCTGGCGATGGCCCTGCTGTTCTCCTGCGCCCGGAACCTCTCCGCCGCCGGCCACACCATGCGGGAGGGCAAATGGGAGAAGAAGGCCTACTCCAAGGGCTTTGAGCTCTCCGGCAAGACCATGGGCGTCATTGGCTATGGCCGGATCGGTCAGCTGGTGGGCCAGAAGGGACAGGCCCTGGGAATGCGGGTGCTCTCCTACGTCAACCGCACAAAGCCCGAGGGCTGCGAGTGCGAGACCATGCGTTTTGTGACGCCGGAGGAAGTCCTTGCCCAATCGGACATCCTGGTTCTGTGCGCCCCTGGCGGGGAGAAGCCCCTGGTGCGGCCGGAGACGCTGGCCCAGATGAAGGACGGTGTGGTGATTGTCAACGTGTCCCGGGGCAGCAATGTGGACGAGGCGGCGCTGCTGGCGGCGCTGGAGAGCGGAAAGGTCCGGGCGGCCGGGCTGGATGTCTGGGCCGATGAAAAGAACCCCAACTGGGCCCTGGCCAGCCATCCGGCCGTGAGCTGCACGCCCCACATCGGCGCGGGAACGAAGGAGGCTCAGAAGCGGATCGGCGCGGAGCTGGTGGACCTTGTGGAGGGGTTCACGTAACACGGTTCCGTCTGTGCCCGGTAAGTTCAAGGGCGGGGAGGCGCTTTCCAACCATACAACAGATGATCATAAAGAGGACCTGGAGTCTTGCGCTCCGGGTCCTCTTTCCTTGTTCAAAAACAGGGTTCCACCGTATAGTCACCGCAGTTGAAAAGAAGCAAATGCTTCTTTTCAACCCTGGGGCGCATAAGCGCCCCAGGGGCCGTGAAACGGCCTGACGGTGGACTTCATAGACAAAACACGGCACATGGATGTGCCGGCGGCCTCGCCCGCCTTGAAAATCGGATAC
>JAAWIL010000132.1 GCA_022796315.1 Oscillibacter sp.
AAGTCCACCGTCAGGCCGTTTCACGGCCCCTGGGGCGCCTATGCGCCCCAGGGTTGAAAAGAAGCATTTGCTTCTTTTCAACTGCGGTGACTATAATCCGGAGAGATCAAAGACCGGCGTGTACTCCTCCCGGGCGGAGGTGCGCTCCTGGGTGTACCCGTCGGTGATTCCGCAGTTTTCCAGGTAGGAGGCCGCGGCGCGGTATTCTGCCGCCGTCACCGGGCGGGCCAGCTTTCCGGAGGCTCCCGGCTGGGGGGTGTACTGACTCATGAGGGAGAACAGCACCTCGCCGGGGCGGAAGGTCTCCGCCACCCAGTCGATCACCCGCCGGGTGTTCTCCGGCTCCCCCGGCAGCACCAGGTGCCGGATCAGCACCCCGGATTTCAGCTGTCCGCGCTCCATCCGGTAGGGGCCGGTCTGGCGGAACATCTCTAAAATGGCGGCGCTGGCCCATGGAAAATAGTCCGGAGCGGCGGAGTGAGCGGCGGGCCCCGGCAGGGCGTATTTCAGGTCAGGCAGGTACACCTGGACCTTCCCCTCCAGCAGCCGCAGGGTCTCCGGCTTCTCGTATCCCCCGCAGTTCCACACCACCGGCACCGGCCAGGGCTCCTCCCCCAGGGCCTCCAGAATGGCGGGGGTGAAGTGGGTGGGGGTCACCAGATCCAGGCAGGCGGCCCCCTGGGCGACCAGCTCCCGGAAGATCTCCCGCAGGTGGGCGGGGGACACCGGTACGCCGGTCTCTCCCCGGGAGAGGACGCCGTTCTGGCAGTAGACGCAGCGGAGATTGCAGCCGGAGAAGAACACCGCCCCGGCTCCCCGCTCCCCGGTGAGGCAGGGCTCCTCCCACAGGTGGAGCATTGCCCGCGCCGCCACCGGGGCGGAGGGCTGGCCGCAGACCCCGCCGGGGACAGTCTCCGTCCGCTCCGCGCCGCAGTTCCGGGGACAGAGATTGCAGATCATGGGGTCTCCTCCCCGGCGTCCTCCCCGGCCTCCGTCTCCGACCAAGGGAACAACAGGTCCTCGGAGAGAGCGGTCGGGGACTTCAGCCCGGCGGCGTCCAGGACCATTTTTTCGCAGTTCCTGCAATACCAAACGGTCTTATAGGAGATCAAGCTCCCCTCGTTGTCCACCCGCAGGCGGCGCTCCCGGACCTCCTTGGGCGGGCCCGCCCAGGCGGCCCTGGTGGTGAGGAAGCCCGGTGTCCAAACCAGCATCCCTTTTCCGGGGACGATGTAGCCTCGCTCCATCTCCGCTCCGCACCAGGGGCAGGACTCCTTCGGCTGGGCCTCCAGCTCCGCCTGTTTGGCGGCGGCTTTGGCCCTGCGCGCCTCGTTCCACTCCCGCAGGGTGTCCAGGGGATTTTCCAAGGGCTCCCGCTCCTGCTTGGCCCGCTCCTTGGCGGGGTCCAGGTCCCAGGGGTCCTCCGATTTCTTCCAAAAGGGCATCGTTACTCCTCCTCGTCCTCCACTTCCTCGTAATCCACCGTGTACACCGGGCCTTTGAACTCCGGGTCCTCCCGCTTCCGGGCGGAGCGCCGCCACAGGAAAAAGACCAGGGCCGCCGCCAGCAGGAAGGGCAGCACCCGCGCCAGGGTCATCAAGAGCGCCAAAACAATCCGCAGTACCGCCATGGGGGGCCTCCTTACCATAGATATGATTTGAGCCGTTCTGCGGTTGCCGCCGTAAACGGTGGCGACTGCAAAACAGGGAACAGAGTACTTCCGGCCTTTCCGTTCGGAAATACTGTCAGAAGATGGGATCGAAAATAGCCGGGAAACGGGGCGCTTTAATCGGAGGCAGCCTCCGCCAGCACCCGCCGGGCCTCCTTGCAGCAGCGGGCGAAGGCCGAGGGCACCGCGTGAGCCGCCAGCCCTGGGCCGTCCACCCAGGAAAAGCCCTCCGGGCCCTCCCCGGAGACCTCCAGCAGGTAGCAGGTCATGTGCCACTCCACGTGGGTGAAGAGGTGTTTGGCCGCCAGCTTCCTGCGCCAGTCCCGGGGCTCCAGGCCCCAGGCCTGCACCGCCGCACCGGCGGCGGACTCCTCCAGGGCGCCCTCCACATGGGGGAACTCCCAGAGACCCGCCAGGAGGCCGGTCTCCGGCCGCTGCCGCAGGGCGATGCGCCCCTGGCGCAGCAGGAGGAAGACCGTCTTCTCCTCCGCCCGCCGGGCCTTTTTGGGGGCCTTTACCGGCAGGGTCTCCGCAGTTCCCCGGAGGCGGCCCAGGCAGAGGTCCCGGACGGGGCACACCGCACATTTCGGCGGGCCGTTGGGCACGCAGACCAGGGCCCCCAGCTCCATGACCGCCTGATTGAACAGGCGGATCTCCTCCGGCGTCTCCGGCATGACCTCCTGAAGGGCCGCCCGGACGGACCGCTTTGTCCTGACGTCGGAGATGTCGTCGTGACAGTCGGTGAGGCGGGCGGCGACCCGGAGGACGTTGCCGTCCACCGCCGCCTCCCGCCGCCCGAAGGAGGCCGAGGCGATGGCGCTGGCGGTGTAGTCCCCCACGCCGGGCAGGGCCAGGAGGTCCTGGTAGGTGTCCGGAAAACGGCCCCGGGCCGCGATGAGCTTGGCGGCCTTTTGCAGGTTCCGGGCCCGGCTGTAATACCCCAGGCCCTCCCACAGTTTCATCAGCTGGTCCTCCCCGGCCCCGGCCAGGGCTTCCACAGTGGGGAGGGCGGCGAGAAACCGGGCATAATACCCCAGAACCGCCGCGACGCGGGTCTGCTGGAGCATGATCTCCGACACCCAGACGCGGTAGGGGTCCGCGGTGTGCCGCCAGGGCAGATCCCGGGCGGAGGCGCGGAACCAGCGGAGCAGGGGCTCCGGCAGGCGGGCGAGAAGCTGTTCGGTTGTTAGAATTGTTTGTTCCATGGGTGGATTATATCACGGAATGGGGAAAAAGGGAAGCGGAGTGTGGGCGGGGAGCGCCCCCGGTCTGGCCTGCGGCTCCGGAGTCCCTTCCGGCCGGGCCAATCCTCCCTACGGACCGGCCCCTCAGATGGAACGGTTCTCCCGCCGGACACCAGCGCCATTTTCAGAAAAACGAAATCTTTTTTTAAAAAACCCTTGACCTTCCCCTTTGTGGAAGGTGTATCATCCCCCCAGAAAGCGAGGTGAGATCCCTGAAAATTAACGAGGTGGAGGCTCTGGTGGGCATCACCAAGAAGAACATCCGCTTCTATGAGTCCGAGGGCCTGCTGACGCCCCGGCGGAACAGCGAGAACGGCTACCGGGACTACAGCGAGGCGGAGGTGGCGGTTCTGCGGCAGATCAAGCTCATGCGGAAGCTGGGCGTGCCCCTGGAGGAGATCCGCAGGATGCAGAGCGGCGCCCACACCGTGGGGGACGGAATGCGGCGCCATCTGGTGACGCTGGAGCGGGACCGGGAGAACCTGGAGCAGGCCATCCGGCTGTGCGGCGGGCTGAAGGACTGCCCCCAGCGGATGGAGGACCTGGATGCCCAGAGCCTTCTGGACCGCATGGAGACCCTGGAGCAGGAGGGCACCACCTTCCAGAACAAGCAGCGCTCCGACATCCGCATCCGCTATGTGGCCCCCCTGGTCATCGGCGGGAGCATGACGGCGCTGCTGGCGGGACTCATGGCCCTGCTGGTGTGGATCTTCCTGCTGGACCCCGTCAGCGGGCTGCCGCTGCCGCTGCTGCTGGTCAGCCTGGCCCTGCTGGCTCTGGTGGCCGGAGGCGTGCTGGCGGCCCTGGTTCAGAGACTGCGGGAGATCGGGAAAGGAGAGATCGACGATGCGAAAAACTACTAGAAAGAAGATCGCCCCCATTGTGGTGACGGCGCTGGTCGTCGCGTATATCGCGCCGCTGATGGTGCTGGTCCTGTGGGCCATGGGTCTGTGGAGCAATGGGAGGACCGTGCAGGTCATGTTTCCCCTGCTGTGCTGGCTGATCGTGGGCGGCGCGGTGATCGTGGGCGCGGTGAAGGCCCTGCGGGAGCGGCTCCGGGAGATCGACGGAGGGGAGGAAGAGGATGCCAGCCAATACTGAGGAGCGCCGGAGAAAATACCGGCGTCAGGCAGTGCTGGGGATCGCTCTTTTCGGCCTTTTGCAGCTGGCCTGCACGGCGTGCTTTGGCGCACTGTGTTTTATCCCGGGGCTGCCCCGATGGGCGTGGACTCTATTTGCGGCGCTGGCGGTTTTCTGCGCCGCGCTGATGATCCCGGCGCTGATGGTACTCAAACAGAGATTTCGAGAAATTGAAGGAGGAGAATTAGATGCTGCTGCTGAATATTGATTATGTCCCCGGAGGACAGGAGTTTGAAGCCCTGGGTATTGCCAAGGGCACGGTGGTTCAGTCCAAGAATTTCGGCAAGGACTTCATGGCCAGTATGAAGACTCTGGTGGGCGGCGAGATTGTGGGTTACACGGAGATGCTGGTGGAGGCCCGTCAGATCGCCACAAAGCGAATGGTGGACGAAGCGGAGAAGCTGGGGGCAGACGCAGTGCTGAACGTCCGCTACGGCTCGTCCTCGGTCATGCAGGGGGCGGCCGAGATCATCGCCTATGGCACGGCGGTAAAATTCAAGTGATGCGGGTGGTTTTTTTAGGTCACAGCGGCTTTCTGGCGGAGCTGCCCTCGGCGACGCTGCTGTTCGACTGGACAGAGGGGGAGCTTCCGGCCATCCGGCCGGAGGTCCCCCTGTACGTCTTTGCCAGCCACGCCCACAGCGACCACTTCCGGCCGGAGATTTTTCAGCTGGACGGCCCTGGGCGGGAGGTCCGCTTTTTCCTGGGCCATGACATCAAGCTGAGTCCCCGGAATCTCGCCCGGTGGGGCGTCTCTCCGGAGACGGCGGAGCGGTGCCAACCCCTCCGGGGCGGCGAGACCCGCGCCCTGCCGGAGGCCCACATCGAGGCCCTGCCCTCCACCGACGAGGGCGAGGCCTTCCTGGTGACGGCGGACGGCGTCACCCTCTTCCACGCCGGGGACCTGAACTGGTGGCACTGGGAGGGGGAGGACCCGGCCTGGAACCGGAATATGGAGGTGAACTTCAAGCGGTACACAGCGCCCCTGGCGGGCCGGAGGATCGACCTGGCCATGCTCCCCCTGGACCCCCGGCTGGGAGAGGACGGGTTCCGGGGCCCCGGATATTTTTTGGAGACGGCGGAGATCCGCCGCTTTCTCCCCATGCACCAGTGGGGGGAGTTTTCTTTCACGAGGAAGTTCTGGGACAGGTTCCCCCAGTACCGGGAGCAAACCCTGGAAATCACCGCTCCGGGGCAGAGATTTCCACTGCCTTGAGGCGGTTCTCCCCGGGCGAAAGCCCTTGCGGCCCAGGGAATTGGGTGGAGAAAAAAAGTCGAATTTTGTGCAGGCTGGCCCCGAAAAAAGGCGCTGGCCTGCGCTTTTTTTCCATCTCCAGGACTTTTTGGTGAAATTCCGCACTTTTCCCTGGCCCCACAGTTGACATAAGGGTGTGGAAAACTCTGTGGAGAATGGGTAAAACCCCGGCGGGAGAGGGGATACGGCCTGGGGAAACCTCAGGGGGTGTTTTTTTGCGCAACAACTATTTATCACAAAACGGAGAAGACCGGCGGGGACAGGGTCCCTGCGGCCTGTTCCGGCGATAGTACTTCCGAACCGAAAGGGCGGAAGTGATATGCGCCATGCTCTGCGGCTGCCGCCATCTGTAGCGGCGGGCAAAACGACTCCAATCAAGTCTGTGATTTCCGAATGCAACATTCGGAAATCATAAGAAGCTGTACCAATAGGCGCCGGCACGCATCTTGACGGAAAATTTTTCGTCTGGCTGCGTCAGAAACTCTTGAAATCCGTCAGGATTCCTGCGAG
>JAAWIL010000133.1 GCA_022796315.1 Oscillibacter sp.
CATCCCCGCCAGCCCCAGGCAGCAGCTGGGCTCCTGCTCCATCGCCGTGCAGCAGATGGTGGCCATCGCCCGGGCGGTGGATATGGAGTGCAAGGTGCTGATTCTGGACGAACCCACCTCCTCCCTGGATGAGCAGGAGGTGCAGAAGCTCTTCGGCCTCATGCGGGATCTCCGGGCCAAGGGCGTGGGCATCATCTTCGTCACCCACTTCCTGGAGCAGGTCTACGAGGTCTGCGACCGGATTACCGTCCTCCGGGACGGCCAGCTGGTGGGGGAGTATGTCATTGAGGACCTGCCCCGGGTGAAGCTGGTCAGCAAGATGCTGGGCAAGGAGCTGGACGACATGGCCGACATCAAGGGCGAGTCCGGCGGCGTGGCCGTCGGCGGGGAGGAGGCCCCCGTGCTGGAGGCCCGGGGCCTGTGCAGCAGCGCGGGCATCAAGCCCTTTGACTTCTCCATCCGCAAGGGGGAGGTCAACGGCTTCACGGGCCTCCTGGGCTCCGGCCGCAGCGAGTGCGTCCGGGCCATCTTCGGCGCGGACCACGTCACCGGCGGCACGGTCAAAATGGACGGCAGAGAGGTCAAGATCAAAAAGCCCCTGGACGCCATGAAGCAGGGCATCGGGTATCTCCCCGAGGACCGGAAGGGCGACGGCATCGTGGGCGACCTCTCCGTCCGGGAGAACATCATCCTGGCCTACCAGGTGATGAAGGGCTTCTTCCACCCCGTCTCCCGGGCCCAGGCGGAGACCTTTGCCGACAACTACATCAAGCTCCTGGAGATCAAGACCGCCTCGGCGGACACCCCCATCAAGTCCCTCTCCGGCGGCAACCAGCAAAAGTGCATCCTGGCCCGGTGGCTCCTGACGGAGCCCAAGTACCTGATCCTGGACGAACCCACCCGGGGCATCGACATCGGTACGAAAATTGAGATTCAAAAGCTGGTTCTGCGCCTGGCGGAACAGGGTACCAGCGTGACCTTTATCTCCTCGGAGATTGATGAGATGCTGCGCACCTGTTCCCGCCTCATCGTCATGCGGGACCGGAAGGCGGTGGGCCAGCTCTCCGGAGAGGACCTGACCCAGACGAAGATCATGGCGACAATTGCGGGAGGTGACGAATGATGACGCCGGTAAAAACCCCGGAACCCCAAGTGAAGCGGCCCGGCGAGAGCTTTTTTAAGCGGCTCGTCCGGCAGCAGCTCTTTATTCCCTTCGCGGCCCTGGCCCTGCTGGTGCTGTTCAACCTGATCGCGGACCCGTCCTTTTTCGCGGTCACCGTCAAGGAGAACAGCCTGGGCAACCCGGTGCTCAGCGGCAACATCATCTCCGTGCTGGACAACGCCTCGGAGCTGGTGATTCTGGCCATCGGCATGACCCTGGTCACCGCCTCCTCCGGCGGGCAGGACATCTCCGTGGGCGCCACCATGGCCATCGCCGGAAGCGTGATCCTGCGGATGGTCTGCGGCGGACAGGTTACCGCCGATACCCTTCAGATGCCCCTGTTCCTGGCCGTTCTCATCGGCATCGCGGTCACCGCCCTGTTCGGCGCGTTCAACGGCACGCTGGTGGCCTATTTCAAGATCCAGCCCATGGTGGCGACCCTGATCATGTTCACCGCCGGGCGCTCCATCGCCGCCTGGATCAACAACAACCAGCTGCCCATCGTGAACGATATCTCCTTTAAGTACGCGGGCACCTTCCTGCCCGGCATCCCGGTGCCCACCCCCATTTTCATCACCGCCCTTGTCATTCTGCTGTTCTGGCTGGTCCTGAAGTTCACCACCCTGGGCCTCTACACCCAGTCGGTGGGCATCAACGCCAATTCCTCCCGGCTCAACGGCCTGGACCCGCAGAAGATCAAGCTGCTCACCTATGTCATTCTGGGCGTATGCGTGGCGGTGGCGGGCTTCATCCGGGTCAGCCGCAGCGGCTCCATCAACTACTCCCGCATCGCGGAGAACATCGAGATGGATGCCATCCTGGCGGTGGCCCTGGGAGGCAACGCCCTCTCCGGCGGCAAGTTCAACATCTACGGCTCCATCCTGGGGGCCTATGTCATCCAGTTCCTCACCACCACGCTCTACAAGTATGAGGTGCCCTCCACGGCCCTGCCCGCCTACAAGGCGGTGGTGGTGATCCTGCTGGTGGTCCTCAGCGCCCCGGTGGTGCGGAGCAAGATGGCCAGCCTGCGGTTCCAGCTCAAGGCGGACAACATCGCAAAGGAGGCGAAGTGATATGACGACCACTGCTGCCAAGGCGCCCCGTCTCAAGGCCCACCGGGAGATCTCGGACACCAATCTGCTGCTTACCATCACCGTGCTGGTCTTCTTCGCTTTGTACCTGTCCGCCGTTGTGTTCCTGGGCGGAGGCTTTGCCAAGCCCCAGAACTTCCTGAATATTCTGAACAACAACGCCTCCCTGATCGTCCTGTCCTGCGGCATGAGCATCGTCATGATCACAGGGGGAATCGACATCAGTGTGGGAGCCGTCACCGGCCTGGTCTGCATGGCCGGGGCGGTGAACCTGGAACAGCAGGGCGGCAATATCCTGACGGTCCTGCTCATCGGCCTGGGCATTGGCCTGGCCTTTGGGCTGGTGCAGGGGTATCTGGTGGCCTATCTGGAGATCCAGCCTTTCATCGTGTCCCTGGCGGGCATGTTCTTCGCCAAGGGCATGACCACCATCGTCAGCAAGGAGCCCATCCGGGTGACCAGCGAGGGCTTCCTGGCGGTGAAGGATACCCGGATCTTCGTCCCGGGCCTGGGCTCCAACAACAAGCTGGGCCAGTACATCCCGGCCTATGTGGAGGTGGGCGTCATCATCGCCCTGCTGGCGGTGGTGCTCCTCTTCTGCCTCCTGCGCTGGACCAGGCTGGGCCGCGGCTTCTACGCCGTGGGCGGAAACAGCCAGAGCGCCAACATGCTGGGCATCAACGTGCGCCGGACCAAGTTCCTGGCCCATGTGCTGTGCAGCCTCCTGGCGGGCCTGGGCGGCATCCTCTACTTCCTCCACGTGGGCAGCGGAGATGTGGCCAACGGCGCGGGAGACGAGATGAACGCCATCGCCTCCTCCATCATCGGAGGAACCCTGCTCACCGGCGGCGTGGGCAACGTGGCGGGCACCTTCTTTGGCGTCATGAGCCTGAACACCATCAAGCGCATCGTCTCCTCCCTGGGCTTTGACGAGGCCTGGTGGTCCAATATCACCGTGGCCGCCATGCTCTGCCTGTTCCTGGTGATTCAGAGCATCGTGCTGATGCGCAAAAATACCGGCGGCAAGGAGGGCGGAAAATGAACACCTGCTTAGGGATCGAGCTGGGCTCCACCCGCATCAAGGCGGTTTCCATTGACGAGGCCTTTCAGCCCGTCTCCTCCGGGGACTACACCTGGGCCTCCCGGTTTGAGAACGGCGTGTGGACCTACCCCCTGGAGGAGGTCTGGACCGGCCTGAAGGCGGCAATTGCCCAGGTGGAAGACCGGGAACACGTGGCCGCCATGGGCGTTTCCGCCATGATGCACGGGTATCTGGCCTTTGACAGGGACTGGAATCTGCTGACCCCCTTCCGCACCTGGCAGTGTACCATCACCGGCCCGGCGGCGGCGGAGCTGACGGAGCTCTTTGGATTCAACATCCCCCAGCGCTGGAGCGCCGCCCACCTCTATCAGGCGCTGCTGAACGGCGAGGAGCATCTGGCCGGGATCGCCCACATCACCACCCTGGCAGGCTATGTCCACTACATGCTCACCGGCGTGAACGCCGTGGGCATCGGCGAGGCGTCGGGGATGTTCCCCATCGACAGCGCCGCCCTGGACTACGACGCCGGGATGCTGGCGAAGTTTGACGCGCTGCCGAAGGTGCAGGGCCTCTCCTGGAAGCTCCGGGACCTGCTCCCGAAGGTCCTGACCGCCGGAACCCCCGCCGGGACGCTCACGGAATCCGGCGCGGCCCTGCTGGACGGCCTGCTGGCCCCGGGCATCCCCGTCGCTCCGGCGGAGGGGGACGCGGGCACCGGCATGACCGCCACCAACGCCGTGGCCCCCCGGACGGGCAACGTCTCCGCCGGGACATCCATCTTCTCCATGGTGGTTCTGGAGAAGCCCCTGAAGCAGGTCTATGAGGAGATCGACCTGGTGACCACCCCCACCGGGGCCCCGGTGGCCATGGTCCACTGCAACAACTGCACCAACGACACCAATGCCTGGGTCGGCGTGCTGGGAGAGGCGGCCCGCCTCTTCGGCGCGGACCCCACCCCCGGAGAGCTGTATACCAAGCTCTACGAGAAGAGCCTGGAGGGGGACCCGGACTGCGGCGGCGTGCTGGTGTGCAACTATCTGGCGGGGGAGGGCGTCACCCATATGGACGCGGGCCGTCCCCTGGCGGCCCGGACCCCGGAGAGCCGCTTTACCCTGGCCAACTTCTTCAAGGCCCAGCTCTACGCCACCATGTCCACCTTGAAAATCGGCATGGACATCCTGGCAAAAGAGGGCGTGGCCATTGACTCCCTGACGGGCCATGGCGGACTGTTCAAGACCCCGATGGTGGGCCAGAGCTACCTGGCTGCCGCCTGCGGCGCTCCGGTGACCTGCATGGAGACCGCCGGGGAGGGCGGCCCCTACGGCATGGCCCTGCTGGCGGCGTACCTGCTGCGCAGGGAGGAGGGCGAGCGGCTGGAGGACTTCCTGAGCCGCCGGGTGTTCGCCGGAGCCTCCGGGACCACCGTTCCGCCCAGTCCCGCCCTGGCGGAGGGCTTCAACACCTACATCCAGCGGTACCAGGCTCTGCTCGAGGTGGAGCGGGCCGCTGTGGAACACCTGTAAGGAGGAACAGCTATGAGACAATATCAGTTCTGGTTTGTGGTGGGCAGTCAGTTCCTGTACGGCCCCGAGGTGCTGGACACCGTGGCCGCCCGGGCCGCCGAGATGGCGGAGAAGCTGAGCGCCGTCCTGCCCTATCCCCTGGTCTACAAGGTCACGGCGAAGACCAACCAGGAGATTGCCCAGGTCTGCAAGGAGGCCAATTACGACGATTCCTGCGCCGGAGTCATCACCTGGTGCCACACCTTCAGCCCCAGCAAGATGTGGATCAACGGCCTGGCGGACCTCCGGAAGCCCTGGTGCCACTTCGCCACCCAGTACAACCGGGAGATTCCCAACGAGGAAATCGACATGGACTTCATGAACCTGAACCAGGCCGCCCACGGCGACCGGGAGCACGGCTTCCTGGGGGCCCGCCTGCGGAAGCCCCGGAAGGTCATCGCCGGATACTGGCAGGACGGGGATGTCCAGGCCCGGGTCGGCAGCTGGATGAAGGCCGCCGTGGGCGCGGCGGTGTCCAAGTCCATGAAGGTCATGCGCTTTGGGGACAACATGCGGGAGGTGGCCGTCACCGAGGGCGACAAGGTAGAAGTCCAGGCCAAGCTGGGCTGGCAGGTGAACACCTGGGCCGTGGGCGACCTGGTGAAGGTGATGAACGCCGTCACCGAGGAGGAGATCGATGCCCTGATGGAGACCTACAAGGCCAGCTACGACATTGCCACCGGCAAGACCGACGCCATCCGCTACCAGGCCCGGGAGGAGATCGCCATCAGGAAGATGATGGACGCCGAGGGGTGTCTGGCCTTCTCCAACACCTTCCAGGACCTGTACGGCATGGAGCAGCTCCCCGGCCTGGCCAGCCAGCACCTGATGGCCCAGGGCTACGGCTACGGCGGCGA
>JAAWIL010000264.1 GCA_022796315.1 Oscillibacter sp.
TCGCAGGAATCCTGACGGATTTCAAGAGTTTCTGACGCAGCCAGACGAAAAATTTTCCGTCAAGATGCGTGCCGGCGCCTATTGGTACAGCTTCTTATAATCGGGAAACGCCGCCCCCCTTCCTCGGCATCCGGATCTCCCTTGGAACTGGCGGCTTGGGCGGTGGGAGCCGCCCCCACAGGAGTACATCTTCTAAAGGCCCCCGATGGGCAAAACACCCTAATTCCCCCGCCTCTCCGCATCAATTTTCGGGCAAATTCCCCGGGAAGAACGGACGAAACCCCTTGACAGATATAAAAAAATTTGCTAGAATACACTTGTTCACGCGGGCATAGCTCATCTGGTAGAGCGCCACCTTGCCAAGGTGGAGGTAGCGAGTTCGAGCCTCGTTGCCCGCTCCAAAAAACGACAGGATATCCGGTTCGGATGTCCTGTCGTTCATTTTATGGATCTGCCGGATCTAATTCCTCAAACTCCACCTCTACTGCCTCTCCGGAGAAAATCTTCTCCACCACCTCGTTCTCCTCCTCGGAAGAGACATGACTTGGATTGGAGAGCATGGTATCCTGAAGCGCATCTTTCAACCGATCACAGCAGGGCTTAAAGGAAAGGAATGTAATTCCTCCGCCGACTACACCGCCTACCACTGGAATGGCTTTCTTGAAAAAGCCCGCAAAAATCTCCTTCGTCAACCGGACCCCAAACCATTTCATAACACTCTTTACGAACGGATAAAAAGCGCCCTTCGTCAGCGCCATGTTGAGGAGCCTCTTCTCAATGCCCTTTGCCAGAGCATGGGCCATTCCCTTGATTGCGTTATTAGCCCCCGCAACGCCGTTCATGACGCCGAGGCAGAGAATAATGGCATTCATAGTCTCGCTGTCAAGGTCCATCCCCTCTGCACCCATACGAATCTCCGGAAACCCATACAAATACAACAGCTTCTGTACCGCCCGGAGCGTGTATCCGTAATACTGAACGATGTCGGCGGGAATGGTGGCAACCATTGCCCAGCCGCCTGGGGCGCCCAGCGCGGCGGAGATCCCAGAGACACAGTTCCGCTCAAAGGCAATCACCGCATCAGCGATCCGGTCAATATCCTTAGAGGAGATGCCCGCCTGGGCCGGTGTTTCCGCAATCGCCCGGTCAATTACGTCCTGGGGGTAATTCTTAAAGAGTTCCTTCTCCAGAAAGGATGCCCGCGTAACGTGGACGCCCGGCGTGTTCAGAGCCAGGATGATCATATCGTCAATGCCGATTTCTCCGTCACCGTTTTGGTCCAGCTGCTTCCTCACCGCGTCCTTTGCGTCCTGTATTGCATTTTTTCCTTTTTCAAACGTATCTTGGGGATCAATTTTTTCATACTTCCCACTCCTTCAAAAACACATTTTCCGTCGCTCAGACGGCAGGAATCTCCGCGCATGAGCGTGGCGCCTCAAACAAAAACCGGACTGCGACGAATGCCGCAGTCCGGCTGTGTACCGATCAAAACGCAGGTGGATTACTTCAGCTCCACCTTGCCGCCGGCCTCTTCGATCTGCTTCTTCAGAGCCTCGGCGTCGTCCTTGGAGACACCCTCCTTCAGGGTGGCGGGAGCGCCCTCGACAGTCGCCTTGGCCTCGGCCAGGCCCTGGCCGGTGATCTCGCGGACAACCTTGATGACCTTGATCTTGGCAGCGGCGTCGAAGCCGGCCAGGATCACGTCAAAGTCGGTCTTCTCCTCAGCGGCGGGAGCGGCGGCGCCGGCGGCGGGAGCAGCCATGGCGGCGGCGGAAACGCCGAACTCCTCTTCCAGGGCGTGAACCAGCTCGCTCAGCTCCAGAACGGACAGAGCCTTGATCTCTTCCAGCAGGGCAGTCGTTTTCTCAGACATGGTAATTGCCTCCTAATTTGTAAAATTGAATTCAGATGTTACTCAGCGGCCGCCTCGGCAGGGGCGCCGTTCTTCTCGGCAATCTGCTTCAGAACCACAGCCAGACCGGTGATGGGCGCCAGCATGGTGCCCAGGAACTGTGCCTGCAACACAGGCAGAGCGGGGATGGACGCCAGGGAGTTGATGGTGTTCAGATCCACAGGCTTGCCGTCCATGAAGCCGCCCTTGATCTCAAACTTGCCCTCACCCAGCTTCTTGGCGTAGTCGGCCATGACGCGGGCAGGGGTTACGGGGTCGTCGCACAGGGCCAGAGACGTGGTGCCGTTGAGCAGCTCGTCCAGGTCGCTGAGGCCGGTGTTCCCGAAGGCAAAGCGCAGCAGGGTGTTCTTGACAACGGCGTAATCCACGTTGTTCTCGCGGCACTCCCGGCGCAGCGCGGTGTCTTCCTCCACATTGATGCCCTTGTAATCCACAAGGATACCGGCGCTGGCATTCTGGATCTTCTCGGTCAGCTGCGCCACGATGGCCTGCTTTTCGGATAAGACCTTTGCGTTAGGCATGCTTGGTTTCACCTCCATTAGGATTTGTGCGTTCAAAAAAAGGACCGCCCTTGTGCCGCAAAGACACCAAGGCGGATAGCAAATCAAACGAATTGCCGCCCTCGGCAGGATTTACGGAGTTTCCCCCACCTGCTGTCTTTGGAACGCAAACAGCATTATACTCAAGAATTTTGAAAATGTCAAGCCCTAAATAGGTGTTTTTTGTTATGTTTCTCAGAATTAGCGTTGTATATTGACAGTTAAAACCATTATTGGTATCATAACGACAAATAGAACGCAAAACAACAGAACAAATGTTTACCTGGCAGACGAGAAAAGGAGAAAATGCAAATGACAATTTACACAACTAAAGAGTGGAAAGGCTTTGGCAAACAAAATTATTATTGGAATGAATACAGACTTGAAGGCGATGAAGTCGTAAAATACAAGTGCCATCGGCAAAAATTTTTTGACGGCGATGAGAACAACTGGGAAAAAGACGAAGAAGTTGTCGATTCTTGGCGCATTGGTGATCCCAATATGCCAGGTTGGCTGAAAAAACACTTATAAGTGTTGAAATTTCTTTCTTGCAAGCAACACTTCCAATAGTTGAAGAACGTAAAAGGGGGGACGTCAGTCCCCCCTTTAAGCCAATCAAACCAGCTTCGCAGTAGAAAACTTCACGCCGGGGCCCATGGTGGAGGCGGCCACGCAGCTGCGGATATACTGACCCTTGGCAGCGGCGGGCTTGGCCTTGACAATGGCGCCCATGAGGGCATTGTAGTTGTCCGCCAGCTTCTCCGCGCCGAAGGACACCTTGCCGATGGGGCAGTGAATGATGTTGGTCTTGTCCAGGCGGTACTCGATCTTACCGGCCTTGACTTCCTGCACGGCCTTGGCCACGTCGGGAGTCACGGTGCCGGCCTTGGGGGAGGGCATCAGGCCCTTGGGGCCCAGAACCTTACCCAGACGGCCCACCACGCCCATCATGTCCGGGCTGGCCACCACCACGTCGAACTCAAACCAGTTCTCCTTCTGGATCTTCTCCACAAGATCCATATCGCCCACGTAATCCGCGCCGGCTTCCCGGGCGGCGTCGGCCTTGTCGCCCTTGGCGAAGACCAGCACCCGGACCGTCTTGCCGGTGCCGTGGGGCAGGACGATGGCGCCGCGGACCTGCTGGTCGGCATGGCGGGAGTCCACGCCCAGCTTCACGTGAAGCTCCACGGTCTCGTCAAACTTCGCGCTGGCCGTCTTGCAAATGAGAGCCAAGCCTTCGGCAGGATCATACTGCACATTCTTATCAATCTGCTTGGCGCTTTCCTGATATTTCTTGCCTCTAAACAATGTTACTTCCTCCTCATAGTGGTTCTTCGGAATCTGTTCCTCCCACTGTTTCAAGCGGCCGCAAAGACCGCAGATTGTGCTCAGTCTCCGACCACGACGCCCATGGAACGGGCGGTGCCGGCGATCATGCTCATGGCGGTCTCCAGGGTGGCGGCGTTGAGATCCTTCATCTTGATCTCGGCGATCTTCTGGATGGAGGCCTTGGAGATGGTGGCAACCTTCGTCTTGTTGGGGACGCCGGAGCCAGACTCGATATTGCACTCCTTCTTGATCAGCACCGCCGCAGGGGGCGTCTTGGTAATGAAGGAGAAGGACCGGTCGGCGTACACGGTGATGACCACGGGGATAATCATGCCCGCGTCATTCTTGGTACGCTCGTTGAACTCTTTGGTAAAGGCGGCGATGTTCACGCCGTGCTGGCCCAGAGCGGGGCCCACGGGGGGCGCGGGAGTCGCCTTGGCTGCGGGGATCTGCAATTTTACATAACCTACAATTTTCTGTGCCACGGAGCAGCACCTCCTAAATCATAAATGTGGTGGCGGACGCTTGGTCCGTTCTTGGCGGGACGCGCAAGTCCCTCCCACGTTCTGCCGGAACCCTTCCGGCGGGGATGCTCAGGTGAGAACCTCTACCTGATCCAGCTCCAGGTCCACGGGCGTCTCTCTTCCGAACATGGAGACCATGACGCTGACCCGGTTCTTCTCCGGCTCGATCTCCTCCACCACGCCGGTGAAGCTGGCCAGGGGGCCGTCCACAATCTTCACATGGTCGCCCACCTGATACTTGACGACGATCTCGTGCTTCTCCATGCCCATGGCCAGCACCTCCTCCTCCGTGAGGGGGATGGCCTTGTTGGCGGAGCCCACGAAGCCGGTGACGCCCCGGACGTTGCGCACCAGGTGCCACGTCTCGTCGGTCATCACCATCTTCACCAGCACGTAACCCGGGAAGACCTTCCGCTCCACCTCTTTCGAGGCGCCGGTGTCGGTGACCTCTGTCACGGTCTCCATGGGGATCTCCATCCGGAGGATCATATCCTCCAAATGGCGGCCGACCACCAGCTTCTCAATGCTGGTCCGGACGGCGTTTTCATAGCCGGAATAGGTGTGGATCACATACCACTTCGCGCCTTCTGACATCTCTCAAGCCCCTCAGGCGCTGAAAGCCTGCAGGATCATATCGACGGCGGACGTCGCCACAAAGTCAAAAATCCAGATGCAGGCGCCGATCATCACGGAGCACAGCAGCACTGTACCGGTGTTTTTCACCACAGTCTGCTTGTTGGGCCATACGACCTTCTTCAATTCGCTTTTCATTTCACGGAACCAGAGACCGCGGTCTCTCTTCTTCTCTTCTGCCATTCCTTTACACGCCCTTCCTTTCTTCTTACTTGGTCTCGGTGTGGAGCGTGTGCTTCTTGCAGAAACGGCAATACTTGTTCAGCTCCAGCTTATCCGGCGTGTTCTTCTTGTTCTTCATCGTATTGTAGTTCCTCTGCTTGCACTCATTGCATCTCAAAGTGACTTTCACGCGCATGTAACGGCACCTCCTTATTATTGGTATTCTGCCCGGCGGGCGCCTGGGCCATACCGACTGCCTCCCTGCCTTTTCCGGGCGCTCCCTTTCCGTGGCCGAAAAGCGAAAAGACGCACAAAAAGAAAGCCCTTTTTCACAGGTAAGAGCGATTGTATCACAAGTCAAGCTCCCGGTCAACTGGTTTCGCAAAAAAATTCATCCCTCCGGGTTATGGAGCCTCTGAGCAAATCGGCAAGAGCGATTTGCGAGAGATTTTTCGCTGCAACGCGGAAAAGATCCGCTAAGAGCCTGTTTAGGATCTCAGCGTGCGGGGATTGGCGAGGGGATTTTTTGTCCAGCAAGGCAAAAAGCCGCCGCAATCCTGGCGGATTGCAAG
>JAAWIL010000134.1 GCA_022796315.1 Oscillibacter sp.
GAGATTTTCCGCAGCAATCCTGACGGATTGCAAGGAAAAGCGACGCAGTATGGCGGGAAAAAGACCGCCCAGACAGCGTTCATCGGTTGTGAATACAGGCTCTTACATCTCCCGCTGGTAGCGCACCATGAGACAGAGCTCCAGCACCGTCTTGCCACAGAACACCCCCACCGCCGCCAGCGTCACCCACAGCGGCGCGCCCAATCCAATCGAGACCCACGCCGCCGCAATCAAGCCCCACTGCAGCACCTCTCCGGCCACCGCCTGGGCCCGGCGGCGAATGGCCACATTCCGCTCGTCCCCGGCTTCGATCTCGTCCCGCCGCATCCGCTCCGGGTCCTTCTCCGTCCAGCGCATCATCTTCCAGTTGGCAAAGCCGATGGCCAGCAGTCCGGAGCCAGCGCCGGTCAGCATCCCTCCGATACGGTCCGGCGCGGAAAGCTTCCACGCCCCCAGCGCCGCTAGCAAAAGCACGGCGCCCACCGCCATCAAAAGAACATAGATCGTCTTCTTCTGTTTCATTTGCTTCCCTCCTCATAAATGAAAATCTCCTCAATGGTCATCCCAAAGTACCGGGCAATCCGAAATGCCAGCAGGATGGATGGATTGTACCGCCCCCGTTCCAGGGAGCCAATGGTCTGGCGGGAAACCTCCAGGGCGTCCGCCAGCTCCTCCTGGCTGATTCCTTGGGCCTTCCGCAGCTCTTCCAGACGGGTTTTCATAGACCGCCTCCTCTCTCAGAATGGAAAGTTCGCTTTCCATTACGTAGGATAACACAGAGTCACCGAGATGTCAAGCACACTTTCCATTTTTTTGTGTGGAGCTTCCGACCGCCAGCGCGGCTGCAAATATAAAATGCCGGAGCCATGCCCCTGGTACGGGGAACAGCTCCGGCAAATCGGCCGCGCTTCTCAGTGGACGGGGATCAACTCCATTCCAACCGGCTGGTCCTGGGGTCCATCACGCAGATATAGCTCTTCCCCTGCCCCAGGGCCAGCGGCGTGCCGTCCTCTGTGGTGTAGGCAAAGGGGCTGTTCCGGTTCTCCCTGCTCCAGCGGATGGGGAGGGACTTCCCGCCGCAGAAAAAGGTTCCGCTGCCGCCTCCGGTCATCTTCACGGACAGCCGCCCCTCCGTGTCGCCGGGGATCACGTGGATCTCCGTCTCCAACACCAGAACGTTGGCGACCCCCACCTGCGCCCCGGTGCTGCCGTCCACGTATTCCTTGCCGTACTGCCCCACCATGTAGCGGCCCGTCCCCGGATCATAGTCAAAGGTCCCGGTCTTGTACCGGGTAAAATAGAGCTTGACGTGCTCCGCCGCCGTACCGCCGTCCACCGGCGCCCCGGCCTCCGCAAAGGTCTGGGGGACGGCATATCCCTCCGCATACTCCGTGCGGAAGTGCCCCTGGTCCAGGTAGGCCCGGATGTTCTCCCCGGAGGTCAGCATACTGTGCTCATACCCCGCCGTTCTCCGCCGCTCCTTGTCCCGCCAGAAGATCTCCGCGTCGCTGCTGCCTCGGACGCCGTCCATGTTGTCCACGCCCCAGGCGGAGATGTTCCGGTAGGCCTCCGGACTGCCGCCGGCGTGGACCAGCAGCGCGTCATGGGCCAGCGCCGCCTCCAGATAGCAGGGGCGGGTGGAGCGGATACTGCCCAGGTTCCCCACACCCTCCAGGGTCTGAAATACCGCCAGCATCCGGGTGATCTGTCCCTCGGCGGGGATCTCATAGATGATGTCCGCCTGTCCTACCCCCAGCTGAGGCAGGGCCGCCTTCAGATTGTTCAGCATCACCGCCACCGGGCGTCTGTTCGCCTCCTCCGGCTCCATGGGCTCCCCGGTGAGGGGATTCGTCCCGGCGGGAACCTCCGGCTCCACAGGCGCTTCCGGCTCCGCCGCCGGCGGGTCCGGAGGGGGCTCCGGCGGCGCTTCAGAGGACGTCTTTCGGCCGCCGCAGGACGTCAGAAGCAGCACCAGCACCAAAAGCAGCGTCACCCGGATCTTCACAAGACCGCCTCCTTGACAGGGATTATGATCCTCTATCATACCAGCAAGGAACACCGCCCGTCAAGGCGGTTTTCGCCCAATTTCGGCCCCTCGGAGGATTCCGGCGGCAAAAAGCGGATTTTTCCCTGTACAAAACGGGGGCCGCTGCGGTATAATACTGGGGAGAACCACTCCAACGGAGGTGATGGCTGTGGCAGGACCCGGCTTCATTCAGGACAAACTGGATATCAAATTTCTGATTCTCTACATCGCCGCGCGGGTCGTGGAACCGGTCCCCTTTGACACGGTGCTGGACCTGACGCTCTGTGACGACGCCATCGACTACTTTGACTTTTCCGAGTGCCTGCGGGATCTGGTGGAGACCGGACACCTGACGCTCTCGGAGGACGGGCTGTACGCCATCACCGACAAGGGCCTGCGGAACAGCAAGATCTGCGAGAGCAGTCTGGCCTACTCCGTGCGCCTGCGGTGCGACAAAAACCTGGAGACCTGGAACCGCAAGCTCCGGCGGCAGAGCCAGGTGAAGGCCTCCGTCCAGCGGCGGCCCAACGGCACTCACACGGTCCAGCTCTCCCTGGCGGACGACATGGGCCCGCTGCTGGAGATGGATCTGATGGTTCCCCAGGAGGACATGGCCAAGGCCATCTGCCGGCGGTTCCAAGCCTCCCCGGAGCAGCTGTACGGCTCCATCCTCTCCCTGCTGCTGCGGGATGAGAACGCAACCTGAATCAATGACCGAACATCGGAACCGGTTCCCCGGCTCCGATGTTTTTTCTTTCCGAGAAAATTTTCCCCGGTACTTGACACGAAGATAAGGCTGTAGTAGTATAGCAGTCATAGATACTACCGCTGTCTTATAAGGAGGATATCATCTTGAACGCAAAGCTGTTTGATTCGGAGTTAAAGGTTATGGAGGTCCTCTGGCGGGAGGGGGACACCCCGGCCCGGCAGATTGCCGCCCTGCTGACGGAGGAGGTGGGCTGGAATGTGAACACCACGTATACCCTCATCAAGCGGTGCATGAAAAAGGGGGCGATTGCCCGGTCGGAGCCGGGGTTTCTCTGCCACGCGCTGATTCCCCGGGAAGCCGTGCAGGCCGCCGAGACGGATGAACTGATCGACCGTCTCTACGGCGGCTCCGCAGGCCGGCTCTTCTCCGCCCTGCTGGACCGGAAGCGGCTGTCCCCCCAGGAGCTCCGGCGCCTGTGGGAGCTGGTGGAGGACACGGAATCATGACCCTGCTGGAAATGAGTCTCTGCGGGGCGGTTATGACCGGGGCCGTACTGGTGATTCAGGCATTGGGGCGGCGGGTGCTGCCTCAGAGGACCTTTCCCATTCTGTGGGGACTGGTGACCCTCCGTCTGCTGGCGCCCTTCACCCTGCCTCTTCCCTTCTCCCTTCCCGGGTCCACTCCCTCCGTTCCCCTGTCTGACGGCGGAGTTCCGGCCATACTCCCTGCCGTGGTCTATGCGGCGGAAGGCGCTTTTCCGGCGGCCGTTCCCGAGAAGGTCCTCCTCTCTGGTCCGCCCCTCTGGGTCTGGATCTGGGCTGTGGGGACCGTCCTCTGGGCGGGGTATTTTCTCCTGGTGTTTCTCCGGTGCCTCCGGGAGTTCCGGACGGCCCTTCCCGTGGAGAACGTGTACGCCAGGAACTGCCTGTCCCAAATTCCCCTGGGATTTCGCAGGATAGAGCTGCGGCAGTCGGACCGGCTCTCCGTGCCCCTGACCTATGGGGTCCTCCGTCCCGTGATCCTCCTGCCCGCTTCTCTGGACTGGGAAGACACGCGGACCCTGGCCCATATCCTGACCCACGAGGCCGTCCACGTCCGGCATTGGGACGCCCTGACCAAGCTCCTGCTGGCGGCGGCCTTTGCCCTCCACTGGTGGAACCCGGCGGTCTGGGTCCTCTTCCGGTGCGCCAATCGGGATCTGGAGCTGGCCTGTGACGAGGAATCCGTGGAGCGGCTGGGGCGGGCCTTCGGGGCCTCCGCCGGAAGGGACTACGCCCGAACGCTCCTCCGGATGGAGGAACGGCGGAACCTGTCCCTGTTCAGTTCCTTCAGCTGCCCGAATCTGGAAAGGAGAATTCGCGCGATTATGAAATGGAAGAAAACAACGATCCCGGCCCTCCTGGCGGCGGCGCTGCTGGTGACGGGGATGTCCGCGGCCTTCGTCACCCCGGCGGAGCCCGCCCCGCTGCCCACCGGCTCCCTCCTCACCCAGGAAGAATATGACCGGCTGTCCGCCCTGCGGCTGGAGGGATATGAGCGGATGACCGTAGCCCAGTTCCAGGACCGAATCTGGACTCTCACCGATACCCCGGAAGATCAGGCGCTGCTGGACCGGCTGGTGTCGGACGAGACCCTGTATGCCCGGCGGGACAGCCAGGAGCTGGCGGGCTTCTGGTTCTATATCCTCTGTCCTCTGATCAACGACCAGTGGCCCTCCCGGCAGTTTGACGGCGCTGTTCAAACCGGCTTTCGGAACGGACCAAACACCCTGATTGAGTACACCCTGACCCTGACCATCCTGGACCGGAACCACCTCACAGTCGGACAATACGCCAAAGCCCGGGAGGACATTGCCCGGAATCTCCAGGATTTTCTGGACCGCCGGACGAGCCCAGCGGGCCTGGAAGATGCTGTGGCAGCGGAGTGCCGGACCCTGGAGGATGCACTGAGTACGGAAACCTTGGAATTGGACCTGGCGTTTGTTGTGCAGAACCAGGAGATCCCGGCGGCTCCGGTTCCGGAGGGCCAGGAGCCCCGCGCGTTTCCCAACGGCACCCCAGAGGACTACCGCTCCCTGCTGGCTCTGCGGACGCCCGGCTATCAGGCGCTGTCCCTCCGGGCGTTCAACCAGACCCTGCTGGATTGGGCCAACGAGGACTATGAGCGGATGGAGCGGATAAACACCGACATCGCCCGGAATGACTTCCAGGCGGCGCTGACGGCGGAGGAGCTGGCTTTCCTTCAGTGGACGGTCCGCCTCTCCGGGGAGGAGAATGGCCGGCTTGTCCGAAGTCACTATACCGGCCGGCCAGAGGAGGACCCCCAATACGGCGGCGTCCAGTTGGAAAAGTCGGACGGGCTCGGTACCTGGTGTACCCTCTGGTATCAGGTCTCCTACCACATCACCGACAAGGACTCCCTGACCGTAGGAGAGCGGGACCGGGCAGTCAGCGGGTTCGTTCAGGCGGTTCATACGCTCTTCTATGAGACGCCGTTGTCTGAACTGGTCACATGGACCGAAGCGGATGCCGCGCTCCAGATGGATCAGCTGGCGGAGCGCCACAGCACGGCGCTGCTCACCCTCTCCACCGGCACCGAACAGATCCAGTTTGAGCACGACATTTATCGTCACCGTAGTTGAAAAGAAGCAAATGCTTCTTTTCAACCCTGCGGCGCATTTGCGCCGCAGGGGCCGCGAAGCGGCCCGAGGTGGACTTCATATAAAAAACTCAGCACATTCTAATGGGCTGGCGGGCTTTGCCCGCCTTGAAAATCGGGTACCGATTTTCAAGTGGTCTGATTATAGTCACCGCAGTTGAAAAGAAGCAAATGCTTCTTTTCAACCCTGGGGCGCATAGGCGCCCCAGGGGCCGTGAAACGGCCTGACGGTGGACTTC
>JAAWIL010000135.1 GCA_022796315.1 Oscillibacter sp.
CCGCAGGCATCCTGACGGATGGCAAGGATTTTTAACGCAGTCAGGGCGGAAAATACGCCGCCAAGACATGCGCGGGGAGATTTTAAACAGGCTCTCAGGTCCCCCGGTAGCCGGACCGGCCGCCCCGGGGAGCTCCGGCCGGAAGATTTTCATAGTATACCACTCTCTGGGTCAGATGTACAGTATTCCCTGTCGTTCCCGCCTCCAAATCCCCGAAACCGGTATGGAAATTTCACGTTTGCTCTTGACCTTGCAGGAAAAATCCATTAGAATGGAACGGTATATGTTATAGTCAGCGCAGATGAAAGGAATCCAAGGGATTCTTTTCATCGCGGCACTGGAAAACCGTGCCGCAAGCCGCATCCGCGGCTTCCTGCGCTGGACTTCGTTGGGAAACGCACAGGCGCTTTGCGCCTTGGCGGACCTTTGGTCCGCCGGTTGAAAAGAAGCGGGCGCTTTTTTTCAGCTGCGTTGACTATAACGTACAAACTCCTTCCCTATTGTGCGGCGGCTGCCGCAATCATAGATCACGATTATCATGAAAGGCCGGCGACATCATGAAACATCCCTACAAAACCCGCGAGGGCGGCGCGACGGTGACGATCTTCGTCCCTTATGACTGCAAAAACCACTGTCCCTTCTGCATCAACAAAGAGGAGTACGCGGACATGACCGGGTTCTCTGCGGAGAGCATCTGCGAGAGCATCCGGCGGATGGATGCCATCACCCCCTGCTGCGATTTCGTCTTTACCGGCGGAGAGCCCTTTGCGGACCTGGAGATCCTCCAAAAGATGCTGGATGAGATTCCCACCACCCACCGGGTGTTCATCAACACCACCCTGCCCGTCTCCGAGAACAACCCGGAGGAGGAGCTGCTGGCCCTGCTGGAGCGGAACAAGCACAAGATCACCTGTGTCAACGTCTCCCGCCACATGCAGCACTACGTGGTGGAGTCCAACGACAGCCTGCTGGCCCGGCTGCCGGTGCCCTTCCGGGTGAACTGCGTGCTCTACAAGAACTACCCCGCCGCGGAGCTGGTGCCCTATCTCGAGCGCTTCCGCCAGATCCCCGGGGCCTCTATCCAGTTCCGGTTCGACTATACCGCCACCACCCCGGAGAACCTCTACGAGGAGGAGGGCGACAAGATCCTCCACGATCTCAAGCAGGTGGCCCGCTACACGGGGCTGGACGGCTGCCGGATGCGCTGCGGCTTCCACTTCGACTATCACGGCATGGAGCTGACCTACCACAAGACCCTGCCCTACTCCACCATCGTGGAGACGGACCCGGCGGACGGCGTCACCTATGACATCCTCTATGACATCCTCATCAAGCAGACCGGCGAGCTCCACTCGGACTGGACCGGCGTGCCTCTGGATGTGGAGGCCTATGAGAAGGTGGTCTTCGAGCCCTATGACCTCCGGTGGCTGACCCGGATTGCCTGAGCGGATTCCATTTTGAAAAGCGGCGGAAATTCCGCCGCTTTTCTGCGTGGAAAGAGCGAAATCTTTGTGAAAAAGGCCGGAGAAAACCGGTGGCATTCCCTGTTCGTTCGTGCTACAATGGGTTTCGCTGCCCGGTTTTCGGGCCGCACTTCTTTTTGTCAAGAGGAGGCCGCTGCCATGAGCCGGGAAAAAAGATATGAAATGGATCTGTGCAGCGGGGCGATCCTGCCCAAGCTGCTGCGGTTCACGCTGCCGCTGGTGTGCTCCAGCAACCTGCAGCTGCTGTTCAACGCGGCGGACATCATCGTGGTAGGCCGCTTTGCCGGGGACGCCTCCCTGGCGGCGGTGGGGTCCAACGCGGCCCTGATCAACCTCCTGGTAAACCTCTTCATCGGCCTCTCCGTGGGTGCCAATATCCTGGCCGCCCGGTACTTCGGCGCCGGGGACCGGGAGAGCCTGCGCCAGACCGTCCACACCTCCATCCTGCTGAGCATCCTCAGCGGCGTGGGACTGGCCGTGGTGGGCGCGTGCAGCGCCGGAACCATCCTGGACTGGATGCGGTCCCCGCCGGAGGTCCGGGACCTGGCCGCCCGGTATCTCCAGATCTTCTTCCTGGGGATGCCTGCCCTCATGCTCTATAACTTCGGCGCCGCCCTGCTGCGGGCTGTGGGAGACACCCGCCGGCCCCTGTACTATCTCTTCACCGCCGGCCTTGTGAACGTGGCGCTGAACCTCTTCTTCGTCATCGTCTGCAAGCTGGACGTGGCCGGCGTGGCCCTGGCCACCGTGATCTCCCAGTGCATCTCCGCCTTTTTGGTGACGCGGTGCCTGATCCGGGAGGAGGGCGGGGTCCACCTGGACCTGCGGCAACTGAAAATCTACCCCGTCCGCCTGAAGCAGATCCTGCGGGTGGGTCTTCCGGCGGGCTTCCAGGGAATGCTCTTCTCCCTGTCCAATGTGGTGATCCAGTCCTCCATCAACACCTTCGGCGACGTGGTGGTCAGCGGCAGCTCCGTGGCCGCCAACATCGAGGGCTTTGTCTACGCCTCCATGAACGCCTTCTACCAGGCCAACATCTCCTTCACCAGCCAGAACTACGGCGCCGGGCGCTACGAGCGCATCCGCCCCATCCTGATCCGGGCCCTGGCCTGCGCGGTGGTCACAGGGCTGGTGCTGGGCGGGCTCTCCGCCCTGCTGAGCCGCCAGCTGCTGGGCATATACTCCCGCACCGGGGCGGTGATTGACGCCGGCGCGGAGCGGCTGTGGATCGTCAGCTCCACCTACTTCCTCTGCGGAATCATGGATGTGCTGGTGGGCTCCCTGCGGGGCCTGGGCTATTCCGTGATGCCGATGCTGGTGTCTCTGATCGGCGCCTGCGTCCTGCGGCTGGTGTGGCTGGCCACCATCTTCCAGGTCCCCGCCTTCCACACGGTGCAGACCATCTACTGGTCCTATCCCTTCTCCTGGATCGTCACCTCCCTGGTCCACGCCCTCTGCTTCCTCTGGGCCATGCGCCGCCTCCGGCGGCATCTGGCGGAGGACCAGATTCTCTACGCCTCGGACCCTCCGGCCTCCGCCGGATGAATCGCCCCTTCCTGGACACACTAGGGAAGCACTGATTAAATCAACGTGCGCAGATTTGCGTCATAAATTTCTCCTGGCTAGGAAGAAAACCGCAGGAATCCTGACGGATTTCAAGGTTTTCTGACGACGTCCAGGGGAAATTTATGGCGTGAAGATGCGTGCGAGGATTTATTCAGTGGTTCCCTAGCCTCATCTCTCACCAGGAAGGAGGCGAGCGCCATGCCCAAGCGCCGGCAGAAGGAGACTCCCATGGAAAAAGCCCGGGAGCTCAGTCAGTTCACCGCCGCGAAGACCGACCCCCAGGGAAGCTGGACCGGGAGGCCCCTGGACCCCTATGAGGTCCCGGTCCAGGACGCGGACGATCTGTAGCGCTTTCCCTCAGGAAAGCGGCCGTTTCAACGAAAACAGGAGATTCAGAGCTCTGTGCGGTTCTGAATCTCCTGTTTTTTTCGGAAGCAGTTTCCCCGGTTGACAAAATCTGTCGAATCCTGTATGATGCAGGTATGATGCAGATATGATGCAAAAATGATTCCTGCATGATGCAGGAACCCTATTCCTGCCGCCTCTCCGGCCGGAAAACTGCGAAGGATGTGTACCTATGAAACAGTTCACTCTGCCTCTGGTCCTGGCGGCCGGCTTTCTCTCTCTTCTGATCGGTTCTGCAGCACTGAATAAACCAGAGAACGCAGTGCTACTGCGTTCTCTGGTCTCCGGGGGCCCCGGAGACGCGGCGGCTTCCTTAGACGAGGAAAATGCCGCGGATTCCCTAGACGAGGAAAACGCGGCGGCGGAGCCTGCTCTCACTCTGGAGGAGCTCCGCTCCATCCGTTTCCCGGATGTCTCCGGCGGCCTGGCGGACTGCGCCCGGTACGCGGCCTATCGCGGCTGGCTTCAGGGCACCGCCGGGGGCCGCTTCCTGCCGGAGAAGCTCGTCACCCGGTCCGTGCTGGTCACGGTGCTCCACCGCATGAGCGGCCAGGAGGCCCCGGAGTATGACGGCGCCTTTTCCGACGTCTCCCCGGAGGACCCCTTTGCCGGCGCCGTGGCCTGGGCTCTCCAGGCCGGCATTGTCACCGGCACGGAGGGCGGCGCCTTCTCCCCCCAGGACCCCATCTCCCGGGGCCAGCTGGCGGCTTTTTTGTACCGCTTCGCCGCCTTTGAGGACGGCAAGACCTACGACGAGTCCCTGGCCGCTTACAGGGACCGGCACACGGTGCCCGGCTACGCCCGGCTCCCCCTGGCCTGGGCCCTGGAGAACCATCTCTATGACAGCATGGTCACCGACTCCATCTTTGCCGGCCTCCCGGTCTCCCGGGGGCAGCTGGCCCAGGTGCTGGTGGCCCTGGCGGCCTGCCTGGACCAGGAGCCCCTGGCCCGGGAGCTGGCGGCGGAGCTGTCTTTGAACCCCTCTCCCAGCGTCAGCCAGGCGAAGCACCGCGAGATCCAGGCCAAGGTGGACGCCATGGGTGCCAAGTACGGCGCCGTGGGGATGCAGGTGGCGGTGATTGAGGACGGGCGCCTCACGGACACCTACACCTACGGCTGGGCCACCAAGGGCTCCGCCCCCATGACGGAGGACCACAAGATCCGCGTGGCCTCCATCACCAAGGTGGGCGTGGGGCTGGCGGCCATGATCCTGCGGGAGGACGGCGCCGTCAGCCTGGATGAGAGCATCGGTACTTACTGGGGCGTGACGGCGAAGAATCCCGCCTACCCCAATGACCCCATCACCATCCGCTCCCTCCTCTCCCATACCTCCTCCATCAGCTGTCTGGGGGACGATGCCTCCCGGTCCTACAGCGCGGTGCGCTCCCGGCTTCAGGGCGGCGGCTACTCCGGCACGAAGCCCGGCTCCATCTACTCCTGGATCTATAACAACTACGCCTTCGGCGTTCTGGGCCAGACCCTGGAGCTGGCCTCCGGGCGGTATCTGGACCATGTGCTGGAGGACCGCCTCTGGTCCGTCATGGACATTGACGCCGCCTTTGAGAGCGGCTGCATCGACGGCACCGGCCGCATCGCCACCCTCTACTATCACGACGGCAGCGTCAGCCGCTCCGCCGACTCCAGCCGCCGGATCGGACGGCCCTCCTCCCCCGGCGCCTCCGGCACCTACTTTGCCGGCGGCCTCACCATCAGCGCCAAGGATCTGGGCAAAATGACGGCCCTGCTGGCCAATGACGGCCGCTACGAGGGCCTGCAGCTCCTGAGCCCCGACTCTGTAGAGATCATGGAAACCCGGTACGACTACCAGCTCTCCGACGGAACCTATCAGGCCCTGCCCCTGCGGTCCCAGGACAGCCTCTACGGCCGGGAGCGGCTCTACTACCACACCGGCAGCGCCTACGGCGTCTACAACTGGATGTCCTACGACCCCGCCCGGCGGGACGGCGTGGTGGTGCTGACGGTGGGCGCCAGCGCCGCTAAGGACAGCCGGGGCATCTACGCCGTCTGCGGCGAGACCAGCCAGTACATCTACGAGCTCTTAGAGCCTGTTTAATATCTCGACGTGTATGGATTGGCGAGTGAATTTTTTGCCCTGCAAGGCAAAAATCCGCAGGCATCCTGACGGATGGCAAGGATTTT
>JAAWIL010000136.1 GCA_022796315.1 Oscillibacter sp.
AACCCTTGCAATCCGCCAGGATTGCGGCGGCTTTTTGCCTTGCTGGACAAAAAATCCCCTCGCCAATCCCCGCACGCTGAGATCCTAAACAGGCTCTAATTGCATGAGTTCGGAAGTTTAAGAGCCTGTATTCACAACCGATGAACGCCGTCTGGGGGGTCTTTTTCCCGCCATACTGCGTCGCTGTTCCTTGCAATCCGTCAGGATTGCTGCGGAAAATCTCCTTGTCTGACGAGAAAACTCCTCGTCCATCCGGCATCCCCCGATTATGAATACAGGTTCTAAATTTGGAAATCATACCTGCATTTTACCATACTTCACTTGAAAATACCAGAGGAGGCGCATGTTATGGAGCAGTACATCGCGGCGCTGGACCAGGGTACCACAACGTCCCGGGCCATTCTCTTCAACCGGGCCGGGGAGCCTGTGGCCCGGGCCCAGCACCCCTTCCGGCAGATCTATCCCCGGCCGGGCTGGGTGGAGCACGATCCGGAGGAGATCTGGGCCACCACCGCGCGGGCCCTGGCGGAGGCGGTGGACGGCGCCCACATCGACCCCAAGGCCATCGCCGCCCTGGGGATCACGAACCAGCGGGAGACCACCATCCTGTGGGAGCGGGCTACGGGGAAGCCGGTGTGCAATGCCATCGTCTGGCAGTGCCGCCGCACCGCCGCCCTCTGCGACCGGCTCAAGGCGGAGGGATGGACGGAGGCGGTACAGGAGAGGACGGGGCTGCTGATTGACGCCTACTTCTCCGGCACGAAGCTCCGGTGGCTCCTGGATGAGATCCCCGGCGCCCAGGTCCGGGCGGAGCGGGGGGAGCTGTGCTTCGGCACCGTGGACAGCTGGCTCATCTGGAAGCTGACCGGCGGCAGGGCCCATGTGACGGATGTCTCCAACGCCTCCCGGACCATGCTCTTCAACATTCACACCCTCCGGTGGGACGAGGAGCTGTGCCGGGCTCTGAACGTCCCCCGGTCCCTGCTGCCGGAGCCCAGGAGCAGCAGCGAGATCTACGGCGTGGTGGCCCAGGGCCTTCCCGGGCTGGAGGCGCTGGCGGGGATTCCCATCTGCGGCAGCGCCGGGGACCAGGCGGCGGCCCTGTTCGGACAGGCCTGCTTCACGCCGGGACAGGCGAAGAACACCTACGGCACCGGCTGCTTCACCCTCATGAACGTGGGGAGCGAGGCGGTGCGGTCCGGGGCGGGGCTGGTGACCTCCGTGGGCTGGAGCCTGGGGGGCAAGACCACCTACGCCCTGGAGGGCAGCGTCTTCAACGCCGGCAGCACCATCCAGTGGCTCCGGGACGAGCTGGGGCTGATCGGCTCCGCTCCGGAGTGCGACCGGCTGGCGGAGAGCGTGCCGGACAGCGGCGGCGTCCGGCTGGTGCCGGCCTTCACCGGCCTGGGGGCGCCCTACTGGGATATGTACGCCCGGGGGACCATCGTGGGGCTGACGCGGGGCACCACCAGGGCCCACATCGCCCGGGCGGTGCTGGACGCCATTGCCTTCCAGGTGGCGGACCTGGTGCGGGCCATGAACAGCGACGCCCCCTGTCACATCACCTCCCTGCGGGTGGACGGCGGCGCGTCGGTCAGCGACATCCTCATGCAGACCCAGGCGGATCTCCTGCGGCTCCCCGTGGACCGGCCCGCCCAGGTAGAGACCACGGCCTTCGGCGCGGCGGCTCTGGCGGGTCTCGCGGCGGGGATCTGGCGGGATCTGCCGGAGCTGGAGGGCCTGAGGCGCAGTCAGTGCGTCTTCCTGCCCCGGCGGCCGGAGGCGGAGTGCGCCGGGGAGTACCGCCAGTGGCGGCGGGCGGTGGACCGGTCCCGGCTGTGGGTGGAAAACCAGGAGCCGTGAGTCCGGCGGGACAAAGGGGGAACCGCGCCGCGCCGTTCGTGAAATTAGTGTAAACAAGTGGAAAAGCAGTTGCCTTTTTTCGGGAAATGCGCTATACTGATCCCCATCAGAGGCCGTCCGGGACGGGTTCACCGTGAGACACCGGTTTTGGACGCCGCCTGTGCCGGCGCATTGTCAACAGCGCAATCCAAATCGGGGCCGCGCAAGGCAGCCTTCTGCGGCGCAAACGCCGCAGGCCCGGAGGGGACTGTTTTTCCGGGTGATTTGAGGATAGAAAGGGGAATGTAACATGGCATTTTTCAATGACCTGACGCAAAAGGCAAAGGATGTAGCCGCCGTCGCCGCCGACAAGGCCAAGGATGCCGCGGAGCTGACCAAGCTCTCTGTGGCTGTGGCGGGAGAGCAGCGGGAGATCGACAAGAATTACCGCACCATCGGCGAGTGGTTCGTCAACGAGTACGAGGGCGAGATCCCCGACGCCGTGCGGGACATGGTGGAGGCCGTCGCCGCCTCCAAGGCCAAGATCGCCGAGCTGGAGGCCGCCAAGGCGGCGCTGAAGGACTCCGTGGCCGCGATCGTGGAGGAGAGCGCTGAAAAGGCCTGTCCCATCTGCGGCGCCAAGGCCGACAGCAAGTTCTGCCCCCAGTGCGGCGCGCCGATGAACAGCTAAACCCTGCGGCCCCGGACCAAACGGTCCGGGGTCGCTTTTGTCACAGCGAACGCGCCAAGGATGTGGTATTCTTGGAAAAAACAAGAGGGGGATTTGCTCCATGACGCTGTTTGCTTTCAAGTCCGTGTCCCAGACCACCGCGCTGGCCGATGCCGCCGGGGACTACCGCGCCGCCCGCCGGGTGGAGCAGTACCGCCTCAGCGCCCAGGCCATCTACTTTCCGGCGTTTCCCGGCACAAGATACGTGCCGTTTGCCGCCGTCACCCGGGCGATTGCGAGACGTTCCGGGATGCCGGTCAAGGGCTGCTGCGGCAAGGAGATCCCGGTGGTACGCCTGCGGCTGTTCTGCGAGGGGGAGCTCTTCCAGGACTTCCTCTTTGAGAAGCCGGCCTCTGCCGGCCGGGTGCTGGATGCCGTGGCGGCGCTTCGCCCGGAGGTTCCGGTGGAACGGGAGAGCATTCTCTGAAAACGCGGCCGCCGGCCAAAAGGCCGGCGGCCACAGACTGTCGAAAGACGGGAGAACTGGGTTCCGGCCGCCTCGGGTGTTCAGTACAGCAGCTTCTTTCGCTCCCGCCAGTCGGGGAGGGCCTGTTCCAGCAGGGCGTAGAACCGGGGGCCGTGGTTCTTTTCCCGGATGTGGCACAGCTCGTGGACTACCACCAGGTCAATGGCCTCCTCCGGGCAGCGCATCAGAAAGCAGGAGAAGCACAGGCTGTTCTTCCCGCTGCAGCTGCCGTAGCGCTTCCGGGCGGAGGTGATTTTGACGCCGGTGGGGACCAGGCCCAGTTTGGCGCTCCATTGGGCGGTTTTCTCCGGGAGGACGGCCCTGGCCTGGGCCTTCAGGGCCGCGATTTCCTCCGGCGTGGGGGCCGGGGGGCGGCTGGCGGCCCGCTGGCGCTGCTGGGCCAGGTGGCGGGCGATCCAGGCGGCGTGGCCGGATACGAAGGCGTCGATCTTCGCCTGGGACAGACGCTGGGGGGCCCGCACCACCACCCGGCAGTCCTGTGTGATCTCCAGCGCCAGGGTTTTCCGGCGGGAGCGAATCAGTTCATATGGTTCCATAGGAAGAGCATACCACGCCAGGGAGAAAATGTAAAGGAGAAGCGTTCCCCAGGGCGAAGGGCGGCTGATGGGGAGATTGATCCTGTGGGGGCGGCAGGCTGCCGTCCCGGCAGAGTTCGCGGGAAACGCAAAAATGCGCGTCTGGACACGCCTCAAAATGGGTTCCGCCTTGACAAGTCCCGCCGGAGCCATTACAATAGAAAGCCAGTGAAAACCGTGCATACGCTGCATGATATAAAGGTAAAGGAATGGATGACTATGGCACAGGATAAGAAACAAGTGGAGGCCATTACCGCGCGGGACGTGGACTTCGCCCAGTGGTACACCGACGTCTGCAAGAAGGCAGAGCTCATTGACTACACCTCCGTCAAAGGAATGTTCATCTACCGGCCCTATGGCTACGCCATCTGGGAAAATATCCAGCAGGAGCTGGACCGCCGCTTCAAGGAGACGGGCCATGAGAACGTCTACCTCCCCGTGCTGATCCCGGAGTCCCTGCTCCAGAAGGAGAAGGATCACGTGGAGGGCTTTGCCCCGGAGTGCGCCTGGGTCACCATGGGCGGCAGCGAAAAATTGGAGGACCGCCTCTGCATCCGCCCCACCTCCGAGACGCTCTTTTGCGAGCACTACGCCAACATCATCCACTCCTGGCGGGATCTGCCCAAGCTGTATAACCAGTGGTGCAGCGTCCTGCGCTGGGAGAAGACCTCCCGCCCCTTCCTCCGCCACCGGGAGTTCCTCTGGCAGGAGGGCCACACCATGCACGCCGGTGAGGCCGAGGCCCGGGAGGAGACCATGCGGATGCTGAACGTCTACGCCGCCTTCATGGAGGACTTTTTGGCCATGCCGGTCCTCAAGGGCCGCAAGACGGAGAAGGAGAAGTTCAACGGCGCCGAGGAGACCTATACCGTGGAGTGCATGATGCACGACCGGAAGGCCCTCCAGGCCGGCACCAGCCACTACTTCGGCGACGGCTTCGCCAGGGCCTTTGACATTACCTACACCGGCAGGGACAACCAGCTCCACCACCCCCACCAGACCAGCTGGGGCGTCTCCACCCGGATGATCGGCGGCATCATCATGACCCACGGCGACGACAGCGGCCTGGTTCTGCCCCCCCGGGTGGCCCCGGTGCAGGCGGTGGTGATCCCCGTGGCCCAGCACAAGCCCGGCGTCCTGGACGCGGCGGCGGCCCTGCGGGACCGTTTGAAGACCGCCGGCCTGCGGGCGAAGATGGACGGCTCCGACAACAGCCCCGGCTGGAAGTTCGCCGAGTACGAGATGAAGGGCGTGCCCCTGCGGGTGGAGATCGGACCCAAGGACATGGAGAAGGAGCAGTGCGTCATTGCCCGCCGGGATACCGGCGAGAAGGTGTCCGTCCCCCTGGCGGAGCTGGAGGAGACGGCGAAGCGCCTGCTGGACGAGATCCACGAGAACATGTACGCGATGGCCCTGAAGAACCGGGAGGACAACACCTTTGACATCCACAGCGTGGAGGAGGCCAAGACCATTGCCGCCGGCAAGGGCGGGTTCCTCCGGTCCAAGTGGTGCGGCGCCCTGGAGTGCGAACTGGCCATGAAGGAGCAGGCCGGGGTCAGCTCCCGGTGCATGCCCCTGGAGCAGAGCGGCACGGAGGGCGTGTGCCCGGTCTGTGGGAAGAAGTGTACAACGGATATTTATTGGGGCGTGGCATATTAAACGGAGAGGGAGAGGCGGAAGCCTCTCCCTTTTTGCAGAAAAACCCGCCCCGGAACCGGGCGGGCTCATTCGGGAGATTATAATGTAGGGGCGGTTATCAACCGCCCGTCCAAAGGGAGATCCGGTCTGCCGTGGGGAGGTAAGGGAAGTCTGGAGGTCGCGGGGGGATTGGCCCGGCCGGGGGTCCGGGCCCTACCGCCGGCCTATGGGGAGTCCGGAGGTCGCGGGGGACGGGCCGCCGAGGGCGGCGGCCCCTACAGGGAAATCCGGAGGTCGCGGGGGGACGGGCGGCAGGTTGCCGCCCCTACATGGTCC
>JAAWIL010000137.1 GCA_022796315.1 Oscillibacter sp.
ATCCGCAGGCATCCTGACGGATGGCAAGGATTTTTTACGCAGTCAGGGCGGAAAATACGCCGCCAAGACATGCGCGGGGAGATTTTAAACAGGCTCTAAAAGTGTGGAAGCCGCCGGAGGGGCGCGCTCCACGGCGCCTGCGGGAAACGCAAAGGAGGTTCACGTATGCACAAGACAGAATTAACGGATCTGCTGAGGTTTTTGAACGCCAGCCCCAGCTGCTATCACGCCGCGGCCAACATAGCCTCCGCCCTGGAGAAGGCGGGCTTCACCCGTCTCTGGGAGTCCCGTCCCTGGGACGTGGCTCCGGGGGAGGGGTACTATGTTCTCCGGGGAGACGCCAGCCTGATCGCCTTCCGGGTGCCCCGGGACATCGTCTCCGGCTTTCGGATTGCCGCCGCCCACAGCGACTCCCCCACCTTCAAGATTCGGGAGTCCGGGGAGGTCCCCTCCGCCGGGAACTGCCTGCGGCTCAGCGTGGAGCCCTACGGCGGCATGATCCAGCGCTCCTGGATGGACCGCCCCCTGTCCGTGGCGGGCCGGGTCATGGTCCGGGCAGAGGGGCGGATCGTCTCCCGCCTGGTGGACGTGGACCAGGACCTGCTGGTGATGCCCAGTGTCGCCATCCACATGGACCGGGAGGTGAACAAGGGCACGGCCCTGAAGGCCAACGTGGACCTGCTGCCCCTCTTTGCGGAGGGCCGGGAGCCCGGGGAGTTCCGCCGCCTGATTGCCCGAACCGCCGGCGTGGCGGAGGGGGATCTGCTGGCCACGGACCTCTATCTCTATCCCCGGGCCCCCGCCGTTCTGACGGGGCTGAACCGGGAGTTCCTGGCCGGCCCCCGGCTGGACGATCTCCTGTGCGCCTTTGGATGCCTCCAGGGCTTCCTGGCGGCGGAGGAGAGCGGGAGTCTCCCGGTGCTGGCGGTGTTCCACAATGAGGAGGTGGGCAGCGGCACCCGCCAGGGGGCGGACTCCACCTTCCTGACAGACGTTCTGGAGCGGTTCTGTGACAGACTGGGGTACTTGGGAGAGAGCTGCCGGATCGCCGCGGCGGAGAGCTTCCTGGTGTCTGCGGACAACGCCCACGCCGTCCACCCGGCGCACCCGGAGTATGCCGACGGCCAGGAGGCCCCGGTGCTGAACGGCGGCATTGTGGTGAAGTACAGCGCCGCCCAGCGCTACACCACGGACGCCCTGTCCGACGCGTTGTTTCGGGAGATCTGCGGCGACGCCAGGGTGCCGGTGCAGCGCTACAGCAACCGGGCGGACCTCCCCGGCGGGGCCACCCTGGGCAACATCAGCGCCGCCCATCTCTCCGTCCACAGCATCGACATCGGCCTGCCCCAGCTGGCCATGCACGCGGCCTACGAGGTGGCGGGAGCCAGGGACTACCAGTATCTGGTCCGGGCCATGACGGCCTACTACTCCCGGCGCATCCGCTTTGGCCCGATGGGGGTGGAGCTGTGAGACTCTGGTTCAAGCAGCGGATGTTCTCCTGGTTTGACAGCTATGACATCTATGACGAGGCGGGGAATCCCGTCTACACCGTGGAGGGAAAGCTCTCCTGGGGCCACTGCCTCCACATCCTGGACGCCGCCGGGAATCACATCGGCACCGTGAAGGAGCGGGTACTGACCTTCCTGCCCCAGTTTGAGCTGTACGAGGGAGACCGGTATGTGGGCAGCATCCGCAAGGCCTTCACGTTCCTCACGCCCCGCTTTGACATCGACTGCGACGGCTGGCAGGTGGAGGGGAGCTTTCTGGAGTGGGACTACACCGTGTGGGACGCCTGCGGCTACCAGGTGGCCGCGATCACCAAGGAGCTGTTTCAGTGGACGGACACCTACGTCATCGACGTGGCCCGGCCCCAGGATGCCCTGCGGGCGCTGATGCTGGTCCTGGCCATCGACGCGGAGAAGTGCTCCCGGAGCGGGTAAATCTCAAAATCTCAAGATCCATGCGGGATCATTCATATGGAATAGGAGGCAACACCATGAAGATGATGGACTTGGCGAATCAGCTGCTGTCCCCGGCGGAGCAGACGGAGCTCAGGGAGTCTCTGGACCTGTTGGAACGGGGGGAGGCATCCGAGTTCTATGAGAGAAACCAGGTGGTGGTACACAAGCTCCTGTTTTTGCAGGACGAGGCGGAGTTTCTGGATTTCTCCGCCCAGGACCGGCTGGACGGGGAGTGCGTCTGCGCCGCTTTCCTGTGCGAGAAGGGATACGGCCTCCAGGTGGGCGGCTATGAGGAGGACTTGACCGAGCCCCTGACGGACTTCTTCGAGAAACAGGGTTTGGCCTCTCCGGAAGTCCGGGAGATCCTCAGCCGGGAGGTCATTTTCACGGACTGCGGCGATTTCGACAACTTTAAGGACGCCGTGACGGACCTCAACCAGGTGCTGGAGCCCCGGGGCCTCCGGCTGGCCGTGTGGGAGGACTGCCTGTACTGTGACTGTGAGTACACCATTCTGCTGCTGGAGAAGTCCCTGGCGGAACAGGCGGCGGCCTCCTGGCAGAGCGAGTCCCTGGAACGGTACATATCATAATTCCGGCGAAAACCCGCCGGTCAGGCGTTTCCTGACCGGCGGGTGATTGTTTGCCCTTTCGGGCGGCGTGCGGCTGCGGTTCCTCCCGCGGATGCCGCAGCCGCCTCCCAGCATCGTCAAACCACTTGAAAAGCGGTACTCGATTTTCAAGGCGGGCAAAGTCCGCCGGCCCATTAAAATGGGCTGTGTTTTACCTATGTAGTTTACCACAGGCCGCTTCGCGGCCCCTGCGGCGCATTTGCGCCGCAGGGTTGAAAGGAAGCATTTGCTTCTTTTCAACTGTGGTGACGATACATGAGGCAGGGCGGCCTGGTTCAGGAGAGGTCCGGCGGCTTTGGACCCGGCCCGGACGCTCCCGTCTCCCCGCGCCGCCGGCGGATCAGCTCAAAGTGCCCCGTTGCGGGCGTCCCCGTCCTCCATGGCGATCTCGTCCTTTGCCTGCTGGAGAACCTTCTTCTCCCCCTTGGTGGTCAGCCGGCTCTCGTCAAATTTGGCGAAGAGATCCGGGCGCCGCCGCATGGTCCGTTTGTAGCTCTCCTTCCTCCGCCAGTCCGCCACCTTCCCGTGGTCCCCGGAGAGCAGAACCTCCGGCACGGCCCGGTCATGCCACACGGCGGGCCGGGAGTACTGGGGATATTCCAGCAGCCCGCTCCAGTGGCTCTCCTCCTGGAAGCACTCCTCGTCCGGCAGCACACCGGGCGCCATGCGGCAGACGGCGTCCGCCACCGCCATGGCGGCGATCTCCCCGCCGGTGAGCACAAAGTCCCCCAGGGAGATCTCCTCATCCACGCACTCGTCGATGAACCGCTGGTCCACCCCCTCATAGTGGCCGCAGACCAGGATCAGGTGGTCATATTGGGCCTGCAGCTCCTTGGCTACCTCCTGGGTGAAGGTCCGGCCGCAGGGGGAGAGGAAGATGGTCCGGCCTGGCCCGTAGGTCTCCACCACGTGGGCGTGACAGCGGTACAGAGGGTCCGCCTGCATGACGGCCCCCCGGCCCCCGCCGTAGGGGTAGTCGTCCACCTGCATCTGCTTGTTGGTGGTGTACTCCCGAATCTGGTGGGTGGCAATGGCGATGTGCCCCCGCGCCTGGGCCCGGCCCAGGATGCTGACGTTCAGCACGGCGTCCACCGACTCCGGGAACAGGGTGCAGATATCAATTCTCATCAGACGCCATCCCCTCCCATACGGTGACCCGCATCCTGTTTTCCTCCAGATCCACCGACTGGATGAAGACCCCCGGCACGGCGGGAATCAGATACTCCCGGCTCCCCCGGACCGTGTAGACCCTGTGGGCGGGGTAGGGGTCCACCCGTACCAGCTCCCCCAGCTCCGCGCCGGTGGCGTCGTCCACCACCCGCAGGCCCAGCAGCTCGTCGTCGAAGTACTCCCCCTCCGGCAGGCGGGCGTCCTCCCGGCGGATATAGAGGTCCTTGTTCTTCAGGGCCAGGGCGGCGTTCATGTCGTCCACACCGGGGAATTTCATCAGGGCGAAGCTCTTGTGGACGTGGCTGGCCGTGGGTGAGACGGCCTGTCCGTCCAGATAGAAGGTTTTGAAGCGGGTGAGAAAGGCGGGATCGCCGTCCCGGGGCTGGACCCGGACCTCCCCCCGGATGCCGTGGGTGTTGACGATGCGTCCTACGTTGATGGTCTCTAATCTCATGGAGAAAGCTCCTTTGGTAAAAGTTCTTTTGGGAACCTTTTCTTGCAGGAAAAGGTTCGGTCCCCGGCGAATCGCCCGCAGGGCGACAGCAAGAAAAAGCGACAGAAAGCCCCGCAGCCGGACGCGCCCCCTACTCCGTCCGCAGGATTCCCTCCGCCAGGTCGTTCAGCTGTACCGGCGGCCTGCCCCGCAGGAATTCCCCGGTCGCCGGATGGACCAGCTCCCAGGGCCCGCCCTCCAGCGCGGGGTAACCGTCCAGAAGCTCCAGAATGCCCACGGTCATTTCATAGGTGACCTCATACAGCGGTTCCTCCGCCGCGCCGCCGTGCCGGCAGAGACACGTCTGCACGCATTCCTCCTGAAGCTCCGCCAGCCGCGCATACAGCGCGGCCTGTGCCCGCGTCATGGATGTCATGAACCGTCCCCCCAGTCCGCCCTCAAAATACCGTCCGCTCCGCGAGAGCCTGCTTCAGCGCCGCCATCTCACCGGCCGTCAGGGTTACGCCCTTTCCGCAGCGGCTGTGGTCCTCCCTCCAGGTCCGGATATCATAGACGGGCTCCCGGTCGTTCCAGCTGACCAGGTTCAGCTCCTTGATCCAGCCGTTGTTGGGCCGGGACAGGGCGGTGATGTGTTTGCAGATGGTAAACTTCATAAAACCTCCACGCAGTTCGGCCCCTCCGCTTTCCCAGCAAAGAGGCTCCCGCAGCCAAAGCCGCGGGAGCTCTCCTTCAGTCCACGATATCGACGGAAACCTTGGTGCCGGTGCGCTGGGCGCAGGACCGGACCACCGTCCGGATCTCCTTGGCAATCCGGCCCTGACGGCCGATTACCTTGCCCATGTCGTCGGGGGCGACGCGCAGCTCCAGCGTCAGCTCCTGCTCGCCGGGGACCTCCGTGACGGAGACGGCGTCAGGATTGTCCACCAGGTTCCTGGCGATGTAGAGCAGCAAGTCCTTCATGTGTGGTCCTCCGGAATCAGAGGACTTCCACTTTTTTCAGCAGAGCTCTGACCGTGTCGGTGGGCTGGGCGCCGGACTTGATCCAGGCGGCGGCGCGCTCGGTGTCAATCCGGATCTCCGCAGGGGAGACGCAGGGGTTGTAGATGCCGATCTCCTCGATGAAGCGGCCATCCCGGGGGAAACGGGAATCGGCCACGACGACCCGGTAGAAAGGAGCCTTCTTGGCGCCCATGCGGCGCAGTCTGATCTTGACCATGATTGTGTACCTCCAAAAACAATAAAATTGAATTTATATTTCACCTGAACGGTTGAAATCTCTGAGCGTGAAACTTAGAGCCTGTTTAAAATCTCCCCGCGCATGTCTTGGCGGCGTATTATCCGCCCTGACTGCGTTAAAAATCCTTGCCATCCGTCAGGATGCCTGCGGA
>JAAWIL010000138.1 GCA_022796315.1 Oscillibacter sp.
CGGATTTTTGCCTTGCAGGGCAAAAAATCCACTCGCCAATCCATACACGTCGAGATTTTAAACAGGCTCTTACGGATATCACATGCCCTTTGGGTAAAAACTCTTTCGCCGTTGGACACTCCGCCAATTTTCAAGCAAGGCCTAGGGGATTTGATTCCGTAGAGTCGGTTGCCGGCCGCCCGTCCAAAGGGAAGTCCGGAAATTGCGGGAAGAGCAGGCCGCCGAGGGCGGCGGCCCCTACAGGGATGTCCGGCTTTTGCGGAGGGACAGGCGGCTACCAGCCGCCCCTACAGGGTCCGCAGGAAGCATCATGCAAATACCACCCTTTTTGAGAAAACAGTTGACAACGATGGCGCGCGAGCGTATAGTAGTATGGACAGGTGTCTTGACACCTGTCCATACTACTTATTTTACAAAGGAACAGGTACACTCCCATGGAACAGTTCAACGCATTTCTCAAACGGAAAAACATCGTCTTCTCCGCCAGGCGCTACGGCATCGACGCCCTGGGCGCCATGGCCCAGGGCCTCTTCTGCTCCCTGCTCATCGGCACGATTCTGAACACGGTGGGCAGCCAGTTCCAGATTGGCTTTCTCACCGCCAAGCTCATCACCATCAACGATGAGGTCTATACCATCGGCGGTATGGCCTCCTTCATGAGCGGCGCGGCCATGGCCGTGGCTATCGGTTACGCCCTCCAGGCGCCGCCTCTGGTGCTGTTCTCCCTGGCCACCGTGGGATACGCCTGCAACGCCCTGGGCGGGGCCGGCGGCCCTCTGGCGGTGCTGTTCGTCGCCATCATCGCCTCCGAGTTCGGCAAGGCCGTCAGCAAGGAGACCAAAGTGGACATCCTGGTGACGCCCATCGTCACCATCCTGGTGGGCATCGGCGCCGCCTGGGTAATCGCGCCGCCCATCGGCGCCGCCGCCAGCGCCTTCGGCCAGCTCATTACGCGGGCCACGGAGCTCCAGCCCTTCTGGATGGGCATCCTGGTGTCGGTCCTGGTGGGCGTGGCCCTGACGCTGCCCATCTCCTCCGCCGCTATCTGCTCCGTACTGGGTCTGACGGGTCTGGCCGGCGGGGCCGCCGTGGCGGGGTGCTGCGCCCAGATGGTGGGCTTCGCCGTCATGAGCTTCCGGGAGAACCGCTGGGGCGGCCTGGTAAGTCAGGGCCTGGGCACCTCCATGCTCCAGATGCCCAACATCGTGAAGAACCCCCGGATCTGGATTGCGCCCACCCTGGCCTCCGCCATCACCGGGCCCATCGCCACGTGCCTTTTCAAACTGGAGATGAACGGCGCGGCCATCAACTCCGGCATGGGCACCTGCGGCCTGTGCGGCCAGCTGGGCGTGTGGACCGGCTGGCTCTCCCCCAGCGAGGCGGCCCTGGCCAACGGCGCCGCCGCCCTCTCCCCCACCGCCTTTGACTGGACGGGGCTGCTGCTGGTCTCCTTCGTCCTGCCGGCCATCCTGGCTCCCCTCATCAACCTGGGCTGCCGGAAACTGGGCTGGGTGAAGGACGGCGACCTGACCCTGTCCTGAGTCCTTTTTCCCGGAAACCGGGGCATCTTTGACAAATCTGCCTCAAAAATCCCGTTCCGGTGTATATTTTAGCCCAAGGCTGGCAAGAATACCTCCGTACTCAGCAGAGTGAAAGGAGGTGCCTCCACATGCAGAACGAGCGCGAGAACAACAACGAGCAGCGCAGCCAGAACCAGCGTGAAAACAAGAACGAGCAGCGCGGCCAGAACCAGAAGGAGAACCGCAAGTAACCAGCACTCCTGATGAAAAAGACCGCGGAACGGATGCTCTCCGTTCCGCGGTCTTTTTTCCTGTTCAGGGTCTCACTTGGGAATCAGCTGGATATTCGCGTCCACCCGGCCGCCGATGCCGGCAACGGCGCAGCTGCTGGAGAACTGCCAGTAATCCATCTGATAGTAAAACGTGGGGTACAGCTTCTCCGACTTCTCGCTCTTGTACTCCGGATACCAGTAGAGGTATGGAGACATGGCTCCCTGGTCGTACTTCATGTAGGACACATAGTTCCCGCCATAGATCATAGGCGTGTACCCCGCCTCCTCCACCCGCTGGCAGAAAGCAATGGCGCAGGCGGTGGCCATCTCCGGCGTGGTGCCGTAGACCCGGTAGGTGCTGTCCTTCATCTCCCAGTCATAGGCCACGGGGCCGTTGATCTCGTGCCTTTGCAGCAGGTTGATGACGAAATCCGCCTCTTCAATGGCCTCCTCCACGGTAATGGCCTGGGCGAAGAAGTACACACCGGTCTCGATCCCCGCGGCCATGGCGCCGTCGATGTTCTGGGCGTAGAACTCGTCGGCGTTGAGGGTTCCGCTGGAGGTGCCCCGGAAGCCGGCGCGCACCATGGCGAACTCCACCCCGTCATTCCGGACGGACTCCCAGTCGATGGTCTTGTTCTCGCTGGCCCGGTTCTGGTAGGCGGACACGTCGATGCCGAAGCGGGTGTGGAAGTCGCTGCCGATGTACTCCAGCCGGTCCCCGGCCCAGATGAAATCCCCAGGGACGAAGCGGGACCGCTGGCGGCCCTCGTAGACCGGGATCGGCTTGTTGTCATACAAAAAAGTCTCCCCGGTCCTGACGCCGGGCGTATAGACCTCTCCGGGCTGAATTCCCGGCGTCACCGGGCCCGTGGGCTCTCCGGGATTCTCCGGGTCCACCGGGGCCACCGGGTTCTCCTCCTCCGGACCGGTGGAGAGGATCACCGGCTCCACCCCGCTGAAATTCCGGATCTCGCCGCCAACCGTCACATCCCGCAGGGTCACGCCGGCGGTGGCCCCAGGGGCCAGGATCAGGTCCCCGGAGATGTTCATATTCTCCAGCACCGCTCCGGAGGCGGCAATCATCAGCGTCCCGGACACATCCTGGCTCCGGGTGCCGGAGTCCAGCATCAGCTCCTGGATCATGCTGCCGAAGATGTTCACGATCTCCGCCCGGGTGATGGGGTCCGTGGGGCGGAAGGCCCCGCCGGCGGAGTCGTTGAGCCAGCCCCGGGCCGTCATCTCCGCCACGGCGGGCTGGGCGTAGGCCTCGATTCCCTCCGCGTCGGTGTAGGGCAGGTCCATGCTCTCCCCCTCCACCCGGAAGGCCCGGGCGATCATGGTCACCGCCTGCTGGCGGGTGATGCTGCTGCTGGGCAGGGCCCGGCCGTTGTTGCCCAGGTACACCCCGGCGGCGTTCAGCTTCAGGATCTCGCTCTGCCAGTGGTTCCCCTGGAGGTCCGTGAAGGTCTCCGCCGGAGAGACGGTCTGGAAGCGCAGGAAGCGGTCCAGAATCCCCGCGAAGGCCCCCCGGGTGATGGAGTTGTCCGGCCGGAAGGTGCCGTCCTGATACCCCTGGATGATGCCGTACTCCTGACTCCATTTGTTGATGGCCGGCTCGGCCCAGTGGCCGGCGGTGTCGGTAAAGCCCCGGGCGGGGACCAGCAGCAGCCCCGCCGCCAGCGCCGCGCCCGTCAGCCGCCTGAGAAATCGCACCTGCTTCATATCGCTCACTCCCTGTCAGAAAATGTCGAAGCCGTGAGCCGAAAAAACGCCGCAGCTCTCAAGAGCTGCGGCGTTATGTCAATCACAGCGCTGGTGTCATGATAACAGATTTTGCCGTTCCGGTCAAGACTTCCGAGCAAATTCCAGAAAAAACCGCCTCATTCGTCCAGCAGGATGGCCATATGGGCCAGGGTGGCGCTGTCGTTTTGGAAAAGCTCGTCCAGCAGGTAACTCCGGTAGCTCCCACTATGGAGTATGGCCCGGCTCACCTCCACCAGGACATGGAACAGCCGCTCCCGGCTCGCCTCCTTGGCGCAGCCGCAGACGGCGGCGCAGCGGTACAGACTGTACATACTGCACAGATTCACATAGCTCCTCCACAGGTCCTCCGGGGAGTTCAGGTCCGGCATCCGCATCCCAAACGCCATGGATACCGTGAGATTTTCAAAAAAACTCTCCGAATGACCCAGCAGCTCCTCCAGCTGTTGGGAGAGTTCCTGATAGCGCCGGGTGTTGAAGCTCATCTCGATACTGCTCTGCTCCCCATTCTGCTGCTCCCCAACAAGCAGCGAAGACCAGAGTTCCCGGAACAGCTCTCCCTGGCTGTATCTGCATGTTATGGCCGACCGCAGCAAATGGCGGTGGTTGTTTCCCAGAAACAGCTTCCGGTTTCCTTTCAGCTGACCCAGCTCCTCCGCCACGGCCGGGTCTTTCAGCAGCGACGCGCTCTGGGCCAGCCAGAGGTCCGCCGTCTCCTCCCGCTCCCAGTCCATATTCTGGAGCCTCTGGAACAGGAATCCCAGCAGAAGCATCCGCTGGCGCAGCGTTAGGGACCGCTCCTGGAGCACGTCAATACAAAAGGACCGGATGTCCCCAAACCGGGCCTCCACCGGCGTATCCGCCGTATAGTTCCACCAGTCCTGCTTCTTCAGCGGCTCCTCCCAGAAGTTGATCCCCTCCGGGTGGTCCCACAGCAGCGCCAGAACGCCCTCGCAGGCTGGTGACAGGTAATGCTCCTGCGCAGCGGCGGAATAGTGCTTGATTCTGGGGAAGGTCCTGCACACCATGGGCAAGGCCTCCGCGCCGCACTCCACCTGGAGACCGCAGAGCCCGTCCTCCCGCTGGAGATCACAGCCGCCCTGTTCGTTCAGGACAAAGCAGGCGTACATCCCGTCATGCCCCTTCTCCCGGAGCCGGGCCACCGCCGTGGCCAGGCGGTCCTTCATCTCCTGACTCTGGGCCGCCCGCTTGATCGTGAGATAGTCCTTTTTGCTGAATTCTATGTTCCATCCGTCGCCGCAGCAGTTGTCCTGGCAGTCTCCGGCCAGGCAGTGAAAGTCCTTGTAATAGAGGGGCATCAGTGCCGTGCGCAGCGGTACCATTTGTTTTGCCATTGTGTTTCTCCTTCCGGAAACTTGCGGGGTGGTCACGGCCCTCTCCGTCACGGCTTCGCCGTGCCACCTCTCCCAAAGGGAGAGGTTCAAGGGGAACGCCGCTCCTGAGCTCCCCCTCTGGGGGAGAGGTTTTTTGGGGCGGGTCCCCTAAGCTCCCCCTCTGGGGGAGCTGGCTGGCCGCAGGCCAGACTGAGAGGGCTTCCCAGCCCAAGGGCTGTCCAGATGTTGTGGGACAGCGGCGTGTAGGGGCGGGGCTCTGTCCCCGCCCGCCCTCCTGGGGATCGGGTGATTCCGGGGACGGGGCGGGACAGAGCCCGCCCCCTACAGGGTCCGGAAAAGCGGGGCGGGCAATCGCCCGCCCCGCTGATGGGGTTTATGCGTTTTGCCAAGAACCGCCCACGTTTCCCCCATCCTAACTCCGACGCAAACCAACGCAGTGTTTGCAGAGGAAGATGAGGAGCAAGGGAGCGGGCGCAGTTTTCGCCTTTAGGCGGAAACGAAGCAAAGCGGACTTTGCGACGAATCAGCCCAGCAGCTGGAGCACGCCCTGAGGAACCGCGTTGGCCTGGGCCAGCATGGCCTGGGCGGACTGGATCAGGATGTTGTTCTTGGTGTAGCTCATCATTTCCTCGGCCACGTCGGTGTCGCGGATGGTGGACTCGGCGTCCTGGATGTTCTCGGCC
>JAAWIL010000267.1 GCA_022796315.1 Oscillibacter sp.
GCAGGCATCCTGACGGATGGCAAGGATTTTTAACGCAGTCAGGGCGGAAAATACGCCGCCAAGACATGCGCGGGGAGATTTTAAACAGGCTCTGAAACAGCCTGCGCGGCGGAGCCGTCTCAGACCGCCGGTTTTCCCGCAGCGCTTTGAGGATGGAGGATTGGGCGCGGCGGGCGGTAGGGCAATCAGCGCGGGCGCGGTTTTCGGCAGGAGGGGGCTATGGAAGAAAACGGGATGGTCAGGCGAAAAATTATACGCAGCCGGCTGGACGAGGAGCTGACGGATATTTTCCGCTATGCGCTGACGGTGGTGGTTGCTCCGATGGGCTTTGGGAAGACCATGGCTGTCCGCGACTTTTTGGATCGCAAGGCTGTGCAGTTTATTTGGGTGCGGCTGTTCGGGGATCTTTGGGAGGATCTGGGCGCCGCCGTCAAAAAACAGGTTCCTGCTGCAGCGGAGCGGTTCCCGGCAGAGGAATGGGCGGAGCCTCGTGCAGCACTGGCGGACGTTTTAAATACGCTTGCGATGGATCAGGAGTTGGTGCTTGTCTTCGATAACGGAAGCAGGGAGACGGACCCCGGGACAGAACGGGCGCTTCAGATGCTGCTGCAGCCGCTGATGTCCTGCATCCATGTAGTGTGGATCTGCCGGCAGCGTCTGAAACTGCTGCAGGAGGATTCCCTTCTCTCACTGTATTACCGGATCATTGATAAAGGGGCTTTACAGCTGGATCTTGAAGAGATGACTGCACTGGCGGAGATGCTGGATCGAAAATGTGACCGCCAGGAGCTGGAATGGCTTACAGAGTATACAGGCGGATGGTTCAGCCTGGTCAACTATCTCCTGCTTGAAAACGGACACAGGGGAATTAACCGCTTCTGGGTCTCCCGGTGGACTGCCCGCATTCTGGAGGATGCCGCAAATCTGCAGCTGACGCAGGAGGCGTGCGATCTGCTGCTGGTGATGTCGTTTTCCCGGGAATTCACCTGCGCACAGGCGGCTGCCGCCCTGCAAATGCAGGAGGAGGTGGTCTATCCTCTTCTGGAGAGGCTGTCAACAGAGACCGTTTTCCTCTCAAAGGTGGACGAAACCTACCGGATTCCAGAGGGAGTGCGGGACTTTCTGGAGGCCGGACTGCGCAGCGGCGAGAGCGAGCGGGTGATTTCAGGGGAGAAGAATCTGGCGCAGTGGTACGTGGATTCCGGAGAGTTTGCCAAGGCGATCCGTCTGCTGAACCGCAGAGAGAGCTGGGAGGAGATTCTGGATATTTTGGAGACCTGTATCATTGAAGAGCTGGATAAAGCAGAACGGGAGATTATCCGAAAAATCTGCAGAGACATTCCCTTTTCACAGCTGGCGGAGTATCCCGCTGCGGTGATTCAAATGGCCTTTGTACTGCTGAAGACAGAGGACAAGGGACTTGGAGAGCAGATGCTTCTCGCATTGAAGGACTATGCGGCAACGCATGAGTATGAAAAATACCCCCGGAAATATATTCTTGGACAGATTGAGCTGACGCTGGCCAGCGGCGAGGAGCAGCGCCTGCGGGCGATTTCCCTAATCTCGGAGGTACAGGCGTGGTCACAGGGGTCTGCCCGGCTGAGCTCCTGGATTGCGCCGGGATTTTTGTGCTCCTTCCACCGGACCAAGGGCGGACTGCTGGCAGAAGTCGAGGCGTTCAAATCTCTGTGCGAGGAGGCGGAATACCAGATACTCCCAGTTTCCCGCAGATGCGCCGCCCTTCTCCAGGCGGAATACTGCCTGGAGGTGGGGGAGCTGAAGATGGCAAAGTATTACGCACTGGAGACTGCGGCGCAGAGCAACGATCAAGACAATGCGTTTTTGCATATCTGCGTCTTTTTCATTCTGGCGAAGGTGTCGATTCTGGAGGGCCGCCGGGAGGAGGGGCTGAATCTGCTGAAGCAGCTAGACAGCTGGAATGGGGAGAACGGACAGCGGGACAACAGCCGGTTTACCAGCATGGCGGATATCTGCAAGGGTTATTTGTGCGCAGCGATGGGGAAATGGGATCAGATTCCGGCGTGGATTTGCGAAAATGCCTCTCAGAGCCGCCGTATGTCAAGGTTTTCCTCCTATGGCTATATCATTCGGGCGCGGTCGCTGACCGGAAGCGGGGCCTTCATGGAATTTGAACTGATGGCCCGCGAGTGGAAAAAGCATCTTGAGAGCAATGACTTCCTGTGGGCGGAGATTCACTATCGGATTCACCGGGCGATCTCTGCAAAAGAGCTCTATGGAATCCAGGCGGCGGCAGACGAATTGAAGAGCGCGTTTTTGGCAGCTCTGCCGGATCGCGTCATCACACCCTTTGTGGAAAATGGGGAAGCGCTGCTGCCGATCTTGAACTATGCCATCGAGCGCCAGGTGATTGAGCTGTCACAGCCGGAGATCGGGCGTCTGAATCAGATGCTGTCCTCATTTTTGCGGAAGAAGGTCTATGTTTCCGGCCGGAAGAACATGCTCTCAAAGCGGGAGAAGGAAATTCTCCGTTTATTGGAGAAGGGCCTCAATTATCAGGAAATCGCGGATGACTTAGTGATCTCCAAGCTGACTGTGCGCAAACATATGCAGAATATTTATATGAAATTGAATGTCAGCGACCGGATCAATGCATTGATTCGGGCCAGGGAACAGATGGATGCCCAATAGGCTTCCAAAGCGCACCGTCCTGCCGCCGGCTGGCGGATCCTATGATTGCAGAGCGAGGGATTTGGTATGAGTGAAAGAGAAAGAAGAGTTTCTGCGGGTAGTTCTCCGCTGTTATCGAACGTCCACGATGATGCCGAGGCATCCTGCCATCCCAGATATAAAAGCGTCAATATCCGTCAGCTCCGGCGGCATTACGGGATGACCCAGAGGGAATGGATCAATAGATTTTTCCTGGATGAGAGCGGAAAACCGTTAATGAGTGTATCAACGCTGTCCAATCTGGAATCTAAAGGCGGGTCGCAGATCAACGTTGTAGTGGAGAAGCTCAGCGAACAGCTGGCAATGGATGTGGCAGCCTTTTCCCTTCGCCCGGATTTGTTTTCAGAGCAGCTGGACTCCTATGCCTGTGCAGGCGGCGGAACGGCTGGGCCTTTTGGAGAGGGGCGCAGGAAGCCGGATATCTCCAGTCTGGTCAACCGTCTGACCCTCTATTTTGCGGATGAAATTTTCAGAGGCGCTTTGAGAAAGGGCAGTCAGATTGAGTCGGACCGCGACCTTGCAAAGAAGCTCGGCGTCGGGCGCTCTGCGCTGCGGGAGGCCCTCAAGGTTCTTTTTGTCATGGGAATTGTGGATATCTGTCCGGGGCAGGGTACCTATATCAGTGAGCGGGATACCGATTTCTTTGTGATTCCCCTGTCGTGGTCTCTCTTTTTGAACAGCACGCAGATTGACAGCATTCTCGTGGTGCGGGATCTTTTGGAGGAGAAAGCCGCTGAATTGTCGGCCTCCTGTAAAAGCGAGGAGAAGCTGGCAAAGCTGGGGGATGTGTTTTATCAGCTGAAGGTTGCGTATGAACAAGAGAATGTTCAGGACTTTCTCGATAAGGACATTGAGTTTCATGTATGTATTGCGGAATGTTCTGAAAATCCAGTGATTTATTCTGAGATACAGACCATCAGAAATCTCCTGCGGAGAATCAGCCAGACCGGTATGGCTGACATGAAGCAGGTGCGGGAGATCTATCATGAACATCTCAAAATCTATGGAGCGATTCTTTCGGGAGAACCGGACGGTGCGCGGCGGGCAATGCATGAGCATATGCAGAAGTCGTCCAGCCGATACAGATTTTTTTGACGGCAGACAAGAGACGCGTTTCCAAGTTTCCCGGCGGGGCATTTTCCGGGCGCCGGGAGGGATCGCTGCCGGCGGGGGAATAAACGTAAACTGAAAATTTGATATGGTTAGCAGATATGGTTTGCCTGCTCTGTGCAGAACAGTGTGATTTGCATTGTTCCAGCGGAGCGGGCAAACTATATTTTTGCCCCATGAACCTTCAAAAGAAGAGAAAAGCATGGATATTTTGCACAGACTACGGCTGTTAAAACATGCAAAACGCCGGAAAAAGGAGCAGTTTTGGAAAGATACTCGTTTTGAAGTATTCTGCAACGCGCGGAGTTGCGTTATTATGCACATAAAGCAAAGCGGACATGCAGAATCCATTGGACAAATGTGATGAAACAATTGGAAACGGGGGGATGGAGGGATTCAAATTAAGACGCTCAGATGAACGATGCAACCATTTGAAAGGAGAAAGAGTTCCGATGAAAAAGAAGCTTTTGAAAAATTTTGCGGTGTTGATTACCCTGTGCCTGATGTTTAGCCTGGCCGGCTGCGGGTTTGACGCTCCGGCCGACACGGCCAAGGACCCAGACAGCAGCGACGGCCCGCAGCAGACTGATGGGAGTGTGGTTCCCGCTGACGACGCACCCTATCAGGAGATCTACGCATATCTTCAGGCTCCGTCCTCCAATCCGGACAAGGTGACCATCCGCTATGCCACGATGGCCTCTGAGGAGAGCCTGTATGCGCAGACCTATACTCGCGGCTACGTGATGCTGCTGAAGTGGCTGAAAGAGGAGCTGGGCGACAGAGTTGAGATTCAGCTCATCCTGAACGGCTCCATCGGCGGCACGGCGGACGCAGTTCTGGGCAATCTGCAGATGGGCAATATCGAGATGTCCGATTTCACCACCACTTCCTGCGGCGAGTTCTCCAAAGCCTATACGCCGCTGGACCTGTTCTATCTTGTGACGAGCTTTGACGATATGGGCGCACTGCTAGACGGTGCCGCCGGCGATATGATGAACGAGCAGTTCCTGGCTGATACGGACCTGCGCAACATCTCCTATGGTATCCTTGGCCCCCGCAACATGACCAATAACAAGCGTGCAATCACAAGCGTTGCCGATATGGCCGGACTGAAAATGCGCGTTCAGTCCAACCAGCTTCATATGATGGGCATGAAAGCGCTGGGTTCCAGCGCCACGAATATTGCTTTCACGGAGCTGTTCACCGCCATGCAGCAGGGCACTGTGGATGGGCAGGAGAATCCCCTGGATACCATCCTGCAGCATAAGTACTACGAAGTGCAGGACCATCTGACCTTGACCAACCATCTGGTTGCCGTCGCCGGTCTGTTTGTGAACAATCACTGGTATGAGGCGTTGGATGCTGACGTCCAGGCGGCGTTTGAGGCTGCCGCTGAGAAGTCCGAGGCCTGGGCGCGGGAGGCATGGCACGCTGAAAACGACTCTGTCGTGGCCGAGCTGCAGGGGCTGATGGAGGTAACGGAACTGGATGACGCAGCTTTGAGCGAATTCCAGGAAGCTGCCAAGAGCTCCTGGGCGGAGGCGGCGGAATTTATCGGCCCGGAGTATCTGGACAAGGTTCTGGGCGCGGCCGGTCTGTCGCTGGATTGATTTTATAAGAGCCTGTTTAGGATCTCAGCGTGCAGGGATTGGCGAGGGGATTTTTTGTCCAGCAAGGCAAAAAGCCGCCGCAATCCTGGCGGATTGCAAGGGTTTTTAACGAAGTCTGGACGGAAAATACGCC
>JAAWIL010000139.1 GCA_022796315.1 Oscillibacter sp.
TCCTTGCCATCCGTCAGGATGCCTGCGGATTTTTGCCTTGCAGGGCAAAAAATCCACTCGCCAATCCATACACGTCGAGATTTTAAACAGGCTCTAACGCCTCAACGGCGCGGAAATCAGTATATCATACTGCGGCAAAAGGTGTCAACACAAACTTGGAATTTCCAAAAGACCGGCGCTTTCTTCCCCGTCCTGACGGAAAAATCTAAATGTTGCGAAACATTTGTCAAAGGCAACAAGATCTTGCCCCCTCCGCCCCGTGAAAATAATCCATCTTTATATTTAGAATATGTATAATTTCTATTGCCTGTGGGACATATTTTTGGTATAATAGAGAAGCTGTACAAATTCAGAAAAAAGAGAGGTGGGTATCGTTGAACTCCGTTGCAGACGTGTGGAGCAACGTCCTGCAGCAGCTGAAAAAGGATCTCTCGGAGACCACCATTGCCACCTGGTTTGACGAACTGGAGGCGGTGGATATCCAGGGGAACGTCTTTATCCTCTGCTGTCCCAATGATTTCAAGAAGGGCTATATCGAGTCCCTCTTCCTCAGCAACATCAAAACCGCCCTGCGGGACATCTTCTCCATGGATTTTGAGGTGAAGATCCTGGAGTCCCGGGCGGAGCTGGGCGGCGGACGGCCTCCCCAGCCCGGAGACCGGTTCTCCACCGACGAATTCACCTTCCAGGCCTTCGTGGTGGGCCCCTCCAACAAGCTGGCCTACGCGGCGTCCCTGTCCGTGGCGGAGCACCCGGCCAAGAACTACAACCCCCTTCTGATCTACGGGGACTCCGGCCTGGGCAAGACGCATCTGATCTACGCCATCGCCAACGTCATCCGGCGGAACGACCCCAAGGCGAAGATCGCCTACGTGAAGGGGGACGACTTCACCAACGAGCTGGTGAACGCCATCCAGGCCGGTCCCCACAAGACGGCGGAAATGCGGGAGAAATACCGCCAGGCGGACCTGCTGCTGGTGGACGATATCCAATTCATCGCCGGCAAGAAGCAGACCCAGGAGGAGTTCTTCCACACCTTCAACAACCTGTACGAGTCGGGGCGCCAGATCGTTCTGACCTCCGACCGCCCGCCCTCTGAGATGACGCTGCTGGAGGACCGCCTGCGGACCCGGTTTGAGTGGGGTCTCCTGGTGGACGTGGCCCCGCCGGACTTCGAGACCCGTGTGGCCATCATCAAGAACAAGGCGGCCCTTCTGGGAATGCAGCTGCCGGACAAGATCATCCAGTATATCGCCGACAACGTCACCGCCAACGTCCGCCAGCTGGAGGGCACCATCCACAAAATCCTGGCCTACAAGGACCTGCTGGGCAGCGATACCGACGAGGAGACGGTCACCAGGGCCATGCAGGACATTCTGAAGCGCAGCACCGAGTACATCCCCACCCCGGAGGGGATTCTGGAGTATATCTGCAAGTACTACGGCATCGAGGAGTCCGTCATCCGAGGCCAGCAGCGGGTCCGGGAGGCGGTCCAGGCCCGACAGATCGCCATGTACCTGATCCGCTCCATGACAAACCTCTCCGCCGTGGACATCGGCAAGGTATTTGACAACCGGGACCACTCCACGGTGTTGTATTCCATCCAGCAGGTAGAGAAGAAAATGAAGAAAGACCCCAGCTTTGCGGAGACGGTGAAGGAGATCAAGACGAATATCAACTCAAAGCAGTAAACGCGGCCGGTTTTCCAGTTTTTCTGTGGAAAAGGGAAAACAGACTGTGGAGAACTGCCGTTTTTGGCAGAGCTGGGGAGAATCGTGGAAATCCCCAACATTTTTACGGGAGACGGAATCTGTTGCCGTTCAAGAGATTCCGCCATTTTTCCACATTCTTTCTCTCTACGATGATAAATTCTAACTTATATTCTTTGTTTTTTAAAAAAGAACTTCGGATTTACAACTTCTCCCCGAAAGCCCGGCGGCTGAAGGTTTCCTCCACACCCGGTGTGAAGTTTTATGGTAGGCCGGAGATTTTAGGTGGATAACATTACCGCTGGCCCGTCCTATGGGGAATCCGGATGTCGTGGGAAGACGGGCGGCTGATAGCCGCCCCTACAGCCCCCCTAGGGGAAGCCTGGAGGTTGCGGAGGGATGGCCCGGCCAGGGGTCCGGGCCCTACGGGGCCGGGGCTTAGGCGAGGCTGGAGGTTGTGGGAGATCCGGGGCAGCGGCAGCGGAAAGAGGAAGGCCGTGTATCCGGAACCTCCCTAACAGCCTCTGCCGGCATATCTAAACGCGGGCCAGGACTCCTTCTACAGAGGGGTCCGGCGCGCGCCGGCAGGGGCCCCCAAGTCTCTGCCCAAACCGGGCGGGGACAACCCCCGTACATTGACAAACTGGACCGGAGGTCCAGTTTGTCACCCGCGTCTTTTTCTCTTTTGGACCGTGCACGGCCCGTTTTCTCTTTTTCTCCGCCCAGAAAAAGAGAAAATGGGGGGTGCATAGAACCAGCCATCTTCATGGCTGAAATCCATCCCCCGGCCTCAGGCCGGACCCACCAACTCTTTCATCCAGAAAAAAAGAGGTGTTCAACATGATGAAATTCACCTGCGAAAAAATTCTTCTGCAAAACGCCATCGCAGTGACCTCCCGTGCGGTGTCATCCAAGAGCTCCATCCCTGCCCTGGAGGGCCTCCTCCTCCACGCCGGAGAATCCCTGACCGTCTCCGGCTACGACATGAAAACCGGCATCCGCACAAAGGTGGCCGCCAGCATCTCCGAAGAGGGCGAGATCGTTCTGAACGCCCGCCTGTTCGGCGATATCATCCGCCGGATGCCCGACGATGTGGTCACCATTACCGTGGACGACAAGCTGATGGTCCGCCTGACCTGCGGCGACGCGGATTTTGAGATCCTGGGCCTCTCCGCCGCCGACTACCCGGAGCTGCCGGAGGTGGAGGACGAGTTCGGCATCTCCCTGCAGCAGCGCACCCTGCGGTCCATGATCGAGGAGGTTTCCTTCGCCGTCTCCACCAACGAGAGCCGCCCCGTTCACACCGGCGCCCTCTTTGAGATCGCCGGGGACAGCCTCACCATGGTGGCCGTGGACGGTTTCCGCCTGGCTGTACGCAGGGAAAAACTGGAAAAAATCGAGGGCGGCGCCTTCTCGTTCGTTGCCCCGGGCCCGGCGCTGAACGAGGTCAAAAGCATCTGCGGCGATGTGGAGGACCCCGCTGCCGTGACCCTGGGCAAGCGGCACGTCCTCTTCGAGGTGGGCGAGACGGAGCTGATCTGCCGCCGCCTGGAGGGGGAGTTCCTGGATTACAAGGCCTCCATCCCCCGGAAGAACCCCATTGCCGTGGTGGCCGACACCAAGGCCCTGATCGAGAGCATCGACCGGGTGTCCGTGGTGATCTCCGACAAGCTGAAGAGCCCGGTGCGGTGCCTCTTCGACCATGACAAGGTGCTGCTGTCCGCCCGGACCGGAAACGGCGAGGCCCGGGACGTCTGCCGCCTCTCCGGCGACGGGCAGGGGCTGGAGATCGGCTTCAACAACCGCTATCTCATGGAGGCCCTGCGCTACGCCCCGGCGGATACCGTGCGGATCGAGCTGAACACCGGGGTCTCTCCCGCCGTGATCGTTCCCACCGAGGGGGAGGAGAACTTCCTCTATATGGTGCTGCCGGTGCGGCTGAAGAATGCGGAGTGAGCGTATGCGTACAGTTACCATTACCACAGAGTATATCAAATTACAGGATCTCCTGAAGCTGGCGAACCTGGTGGAGACCGGCGGCGAGGCCAAGGAACGCATCCAGGCCGGAGAGGTACAGGTCAACGGGGAGCCCTGCACCCAGCGGGGAAAAAAAATCCGCCCCGGCGACCGGGTCTTGTTCGGCGGGCAGGAGCTGACGGCGCGCTATGCGGATTGACCGCCTGGAGCTGGAGGGCTTCCGGAACTACCGCCTCCAGAGGGTGGACTTCGCGCCGGACTGCAATGTGATCTTTGGGGAGAACGCCCAGGGCAAGACGAATCTCCTGGAGGCCCTGGTCTATCTCTCCTGCGGCCGGTCCCCCAGGGCCCGGGCGGACCGGGAGATGATCGGATTCCAGGGGGAGTTCGCCCGGCTGGAGGCGTCCGTCTTTGCCAGGGACCGGGACTTTCGGGTCCGGGGAGAGCTGTACCGGGGACGAAGGCGGAGACTGTGGGTGAACCAGGTGCCCCTGAAGAGCGGCGCGGAGCTGGGACAGGTGTATCATACCGTGTTCTTCTGCCCGGAGGACCTGTACCTGATCCGGGAGGGGGCCGCCGCCCGGAGGAAGTTTCTGGATACCGCCCTGTGCCAGCTGCGGCCCCGGTACGCCGCGGCGCTGGCGGAGTACCACCGGGCCTATGACCATAAAACCAGGATTCTGCGGGACGCCGGGGAGCGTCCGGATCTCCTGGACACCCTGCCGGAGTTCAACGAGCGGCTGGTGCGGGCGGGAGCCGTGCTGATTCACTACCGGCACCGGTTCTCCGTCCGGCTCAGCGAGTATGCTGCCCTCCATCACCGGGAGTGCTCCGGGGGCCGGGAGACTCTGGAGATCCGGTACCAGACGGTGTCAACGGTAGACAACCCGGCGGCGGAGATCGGGGAGCTGGCGGAGAAGCTGCGGCGGCATATGGCCTCCCATCAGGCGGCGGAGCGGGCCTCCCGCCTGTGTCTCTCCGGCCCCCATAAGGACGACTTGTTCGTCACCATAAACGGGCGGGAGGCGAAGCAGTACGCCTCTCAGGGCCAGACCAGAACGGCGGCCCTGGCCATGAAGCTGGCGGAGCGGGAGATCTACAGGAACACCGCCGGGGCCTGCCCGGTGCTGCTGCTGGACGACGTCCTCAGTGAGCTGGACCCCCGGCGGCAGGAATTTGTGCTGAACCGCATCGCGGGGGGGCAGGTATTCATCACCTGCTGCGAGGACGACCGGCTGGCGGCACTGTTGGGCGGGAAAGTGTTTCATGTGAATCAAGGATGTATCGGGTGATGAATACCGCGAGAGAGCGGAGCGAGCGAAGCCGCGCGTCAGCGCGAAAACAAATGCCGCGCCGCAGAGCGGCGCATCACCTGCTGCGAGGACGATCGGCTGGCGGCGCTGCTGGGCGGGAAAGTGTTTCACGTGGAACAAGGGCGGATGGTTTGATCCCTCCCCCCAGAGCGGAACAAGGAGAGCCATGTATCTGCATTTAGGACAGAATGAGATTGTGCCGGAGCGGCGGATCATCGGGATTTTTGACCTGGACCAGTGCTCCACCTCGAAGCGGACCCGGGACTACCTGGCCGCCGCAGAGAAGGAGGGCGTTGTGCTGGACATCTCTGGGGACCTGCCCAGGTCCTTTGTGGTGTGCGACCACCCCTATCACCGGCAGATTGTGTATTTGAGCCAGATGACCCCCAGAACCCTGCGGAAGCGCGCGGAGGGAGCGGGGATGGAATAAGAGCCTGTTTAAAATCTCCCCGCGCATGTCTTAGCGGCGTATTTTCCGCCCTGACTGCGTTAAAAATCCTTGCCATCCGTCAGGATGCCTGCGGATTTTTGCCTTGCAGGGCAAAAAATCCACTCGCCAATC
>JAAWIL010000140.1 GCA_022796315.1 Oscillibacter sp.
TGCGCGGGGAGATTTTAAACAGGCTCTAACACAGGCGAGATCCCATTTTTAACGCAGCAAACGGAAACATCGAAAAACGTGCGTTTGGGCTTATGTGAACAGGCCCTGATGAAAAGGGGGTGGAGAATCTTGCGGCACGCGCTCCCCCAGCGGTGGCGGGACCTGTACCACCGCTCCAGCATCCAGCTGATCCTATCGCTTTCCTTCACCGCCGTGGCCATTGTGGGCATGGTGTTCATGGGTCTGGCGCTGTTCCTGCGGTTCTCCTTCACCTCCAACGACCAGGCGGCGGAGAACAGCCGCCGGGTGCTGGCCCAGGTCAATCTGAATCTCGACAGCTATCTCCGGGCCATGATGCGGGTGTCCGACACCGCCTACTACCAGGTCATCAAGGGCCTGGATCTGGCGGAGGAGGATCTGACCGACGCCCTGGACCTTCTGTATGAGAGCAACCGGGACTCCCTGGTGTCCATCGCGGTCTTCGCCCAGGACGGCAGGCTCCTGGCCGCCGCGCCTCTGGCGGATCTGAAGCCCAGCGTCTATCCGCCCCGGGAGGAGTGGTTCACCACCGCTGTGGACCAGATTGAGAATCTCCACTTCTCCACGCCCCACGTGCAGAACCTCTTCCAGGACCCGGACTATCACTACCGCTGGGTAGTCTCCCTCAGCCGGCAGGTGGAGCTGACCCGGAGCGGGGCCATTGAAAGCGGCGTCCTGCTGGTGGACATGAACTTCAGCGGCATTGAGCAGCTGTGCAAGGACGTCTCCCTCTCCGCCCAGGACCAGGGGTACCTCTACCTGATTGACAGCGACGGGGAGCTCATCTATCACCCCCGCCAGCAGCTGATCTACGCGGGCATCCAGGAGGAGAACAACCTCACCGCCGCCGGGTACAGCGACGGCAGCCACACGGAGCGCTTCCAGGGCCAGCGGCGGCAGATCACGGTGAAGACGGTGGGCTACACCGGCTGGAAGCTGGTGGGCGTGGTCCCTGCGGAGAGTCTGTGGGACAACTATGCCCAGGTACTGCTGTTCTTCCTCTTTGTGGTGTGCTTTTCCATCTTTCTGCTGGTCTTTGTGAACCTGCGTCTCTCCGCCTGGATCACCGCGCCCATGAAGAAGCTGGACCGGGCGGTGAAGGACCTGGAGGCCGGGCAGGAGACGGTGGATTTCGGCGTGGGCGGTCCCCACGAGGTGGAGCACCTGAGCCGGTCCATCCAGTCCATGGTCTCCACCATGCACCACCTGATGGACGACATCATCCAGCAGGAGTCCCAGAAGCGCCGCAGCGAACTGGAGGTCCTCCAGTCCCAGATCAACCCCCACTTCCTCTACAACACCCTGGACAGCGTGGTCTGGATGACGGAGAACGGCCGGACGGAGGACGCCGTGGTGATGCTCACCGCCCTGGCCCGCTTCTTCCGGATCTCCCTGAGCCGGGGCAGCAGCATCATTCCCCTGTCCGACGAGCTGGAGCACGCCAGACACTACCTCACCATCCAGAAGATGCGCTTCAAAAACAAATTCTCCGCTGAGATTTCAGCGGAGGCGGGTGCAGAGGGACTCTACACCCTCAAGCTCATCATCCAGCCCATCCTGGAAAACGCCATCTACCACGGCATGGCCTACGCCGACGGCGACGGGGAAATCCGCATTCGGGCCTTCCGGCAGCACGGGGATGTGCTGATCGAGGTCTCCGACAACGGCCCCGGGATGCCGGAGGAGCTGGTGGAACGGCTCCTCTCCCCGGCCACGCCCGCCGCCGTCTCCGGCAGCAAGGGCTCGGGCATCGGCTTTCGCAACGTACACCAGCGGATTCAGCTGACCTTCGGCCGGGATTACGGCCTGACCATTCTCAGCGAGCCGGACAGCGGCACCACGGTGCGCATCCGCCTGCCCGCTCTGGATCACCCGGACCTGGAGCCGAGACGGGAGGGTTCCCTATGAAGAAACGGATCTTTTTCCAGCTGGTTCTCCCTCTGCTGTGCCTGTTCCTGCTGGTGGCCCTGCTGGCCTTTGCCCCCACCTGGTCCCGGCGGCAGCCGGCCCTTCTGGAGATGTCGGTGATCCTGCGGGAGTCCGGCGGCTTCGCCAACGCCCGGCAGGGCATGGAACAGGCGGCGGCAGACCTGAATGTGGAGCTCCGCTTCCTGGTTCCCTCCGCCGACAACAGCGCCGCCGAACAGGCCCAGCTTCTGAGCCACGAGGTGGAGGCCAACGCCTCCGCGATCCTGCTGATTCCCGCGGACCGGGAGGCGCTGGCGGAATCCGTCCGCGCCGCCGCCTCCCGGGCCGTGCTGGTGACTCTGGAGACCGGCATGGCCGAGCAGGGCGCCCGGGCCTGCGTCGGCACCGACAACGCCGCCCTGGGACAGGCCCTGGGGCAGGCGGTCCTCAACGGCGTCCCCAGCGGCGGCACCGTGCTGCTGCTCCACAGCGCCCCCGGCGACAACGCCGTCCAGGAGCGCCTGGAAGCCGCCTCTGCCGTCTTGACCGGGGCGGGGCGGAAGGTTGCCGTGCAGGACGCCGGAGGACTGGATTTCCAGGACGCTCTGTCCCGCCGCCCGGTGGACGCCATCCTGGCCCTGGAGGCCTCCGCCCTGGAAGCCGCCTCTGAGGCAGCCCGGTACCTGGAGGAATTCCCCCTGCTGTACGGCGCCGGTTCCACAGCGGCCATCGCCGCCGGCCTGGAGCAGAGCCGCGTCACCGCCATCGCCGCCCAAAACGACTTCGCCGCCGGCTACCTGGCTGTGGAGACCGCCGCGGGGCTGGCCCGGCGCCGCACTGTGCCGCCGGTGAAGCCCCTGCCCTTTTTCATTCTCCGGCAGGAGACCATGTACGCCCCGGAGAATCAGAAGCTCCTGTTTCCGGTGACGTAACCGCCTGGGCGGACGCCGGCCGCCCCCCATTCCACCATCCCGAAAGGAGAGCTCCATGAAGCGACTGTGCTCCCTTCTCTGCGCGCTGGCCCTGCTGGCCGGACTCGCCGGCTGCGGCGAACGCCCGCCGCCCACCATCCGGGTGGGCGTGGCCCTGTACCAGCAGGACGACACCTTCATCTCCACCGTGGCCCAGAACCTCCAGCAGCTGGCCCTGGAGGAGGAGCAGGCCCGGAATGTCAAAATCAACCTGAATCTGGCCGACGGCCGGGGCAGTCAGTCCCTGCAGAACGAGCAGGTGGACCGCTTCCTGGACCGGGACTATGACGTAATCTGCGTGAACATCGTGGACCGGACCGCCGCCGCCGTCATCATCGACAAGGCCCAGGCCAGCGGCGTCCCGGTGATCTTCTTCAACCGGGAACCGGTGGTGGAGGACCTGCGGCGCTGGGACCGGGCCTACTATGTGGGCTCTCCCGCCGGCAGCGCCGGGATGCTCCAGGGGGGCATCGTGCTGGACGCCTGGCGGGCCGGCGGCCTGGACCGCAGCGGCGACGGCGTCCTGCAATACGTTATGCTGGAGGGGGAGGCCGGCCACCAGGACACGCTGCTGCGGACGGAGTACTGCGTCCGCACCCTGGCGGAGGCCGGGGTTCCCACGGAGAAGCTGGCCAACGACGCCGCCGACTGGCAGCGGGGACAGGCCGCCATCCGGATGCACCAGTGGCTGGAGGAATTCGGCGGGGACATTGAGGTGGTCTTCGCCAACAACGACGACATGGCCCTGGGGGCCATTGACGCCTGCCGGGAGGCCGGTGTCACAGAGCTGCCCTTCATCGTAGGGGTGGACGCGACCCCGCCGGCCCTGGCCTCCATGGTGGAGGGCGCCCTGAAGGGCACCGTGCAAAACGACGCCGCCGGACAGGCCGCCAGCATCCTGGCCCTCATCACTGCCCTGGCCAGCGGCCAGGACCCCGCGGAAGCCGTTTCCCTGACAGACGGAACCTACGTCTGGCTGAACTATACCACCGTCACTCCGGAGAACCTGCGCGGGTTCCTCCTGGAGAACGAGGAAACTTAGAGTCTGTTTTAAAGCCGGCGGAATGCCGGACCGGGGTGGATGTTTCCGTCAGACACGGCGATTTGGCACAGGAATCCCAGCGAATTTCAAGGAACCTCTGACTAAACCGGCAAGCGCGATTTGCGAGAGATTTTTCGCTGCAGCGAGGCGGGATTTCGCAGAAATCATTGGGTTTATTTCAAGAAATCACCACAGCGTTGCGGCGGAAAAAAGATCCGCTAAGCGCCGCAGGCGATTTGTTCAGAGGTTTCTCCAGTCAAATCAACGCGGTCCTGGCAGGAAAACGCACCAAGACGGCGTTTTGACGGTTTTAAAACAGACTCTAGAGGAGGAACGCTTATGGAATCTCTGGAAACCCGCATCAAGCAGGGCGCCCTGGACGAGACGCTGACCCGCCTGTACGGCGCGCCGGAGGCCGCCCGAACCCGCTGCGCCGCCGTTCTGGAGGGCTTTTCCAAGACCTTCGGCGCCGCCCCCGCCGCCCTGTTCAGCGGCCCCGGCCGCACCGAGATCGGCGGCAATCACACCGACCACCAGCATGGCCGCGTGCTGTGCGGCAGCGTGGATCTGGATGTGCTGGCCGCCGCCGCCCCCAACGGAAAATCCGTAATCCGCATCCAGTCCGAGGGCTACCCCGCCCTGGAGATCGGCCTGGACGATCTCTCCGTCCGGGAGGAGGAGAAAAACACCTCCGCCGCCCTGGTGCGGGGGGTGGCCGCCAAGGTCCGGGAGCTGGGCTATCCCCTGTCGGGCTTTGACGCCTACGCCGTCTCCACCGTGCTGTCCGGCTCCGGCCTCAGCTCCTCCGCCGCCTATGAGACGCTGCTGGGCAACATTTTGAACCACTTCTGCTGCGAGGACCGGCTGGACCCCGTCACCATCGCCAAGATCGGCCAGTACGCCGAGAACGTCTACTTCGGCAAGCCCTGCGGCCTGATGGACCAGATGGGCTCCTCCGTGGGGGGGATGTTAACCATCGACTTCGCCGCCCCCGGGGCCCCGGTCATTGAGAAGGTGGACTTTGACCTCACCGCTGCCGGATATGCCCTGTGTATCATCGACAGCGGCGCTGATCACGCCGACCTGACCGACGAATATGCCGCCGTTCCCAACGAGCTGAAGGGTATCTGCGCCCATTTCGGCAGATCTGTCTTGCGGGAGGTATCAGGGCCAGAGCTTTTTGCCGCCCTGCCGGAGCTGCGCCGGGAGTGCGGCGACCGGGCTGTACTGCGGGCGATCCATGTCTACCATGAGAACCACCGGGTGGAAACCCAAGTCGCGGCCCTGCGTCGGGGAGATTTCGACTTTTTCCTCTCTGAGGTTCGGGAATCGGGCCTGTCCAGCTGGCGATATTTGCAAAACATTGTCCCCACCGGGGCCGTCCGCCACCAGGAGATGGCTGTGGCCCTGGCGCTGGCGGAGGATACGCTGGACACGGCAGGGGCCTGCCGTGTCCACGGCGGCGGCTTCGCCGGGACCATCCAGGCCTTTGTCCCCCTGGAGATGGTAGACAACTTTAAGGCGCGGATGGAGCGCGTTCTGGGTGAGGGAAAATGCCACGTGCTCCACATCCGCCCCCAGGGCGGCTGC
>JAAWIL010000141.1 GCA_022796315.1 Oscillibacter sp.
GGGGATGCGGCCCACGGAGTACATCTTCTCCTCAAAGTCCACGCTGAGGGGGAAGAAGTCGATGCCGTCCCGGGGACGGGCGGAGGCGGTGGCGCACACGAGAACCCGGGTGTCGCCGTAGCCCACCATGACGGCGGCGTTGGCCAGCTCGGCCAGCTTCCCCACTTCCAGGAAGAGGGGGCGTCCGGCCAGCTCCATTTCGTACCTGCGGTAGTTGGGGAACTGTCTCTTGGTGATGATGGTAGACATGGTTAAGCTCCTTTTCGATTTTAGAATGTCTCCCCAGGAGCGGACCCGTTTAGCACTTGAAACCGGGCTTGACCGGAGTCAGGCGCGCTTTCAACTGCTAAGAACCTGTATTCATAATCGGGGGATGCCGGATGGATGAGGATTTTTCTCGTCAGACAAGGAGATGTTCCGCAGCAATCCTGACGGATTGCAAGGAACGGCGACGCGGTATGGCGGGAAAAAGACCGCCCAGACGGCGTTCATCGGTTGTGAATACAGGTTCTAAAGGATCGGTGGGCTCCTGAGGGCGGGGGGCCGGGGGTGCTCACGAAACAAAGGCGGCGCAGTTTCCCGCGCCGCCCCCGTTCATTACTTACGGATACCGAGTTTTGCAATCAGGGCGCGGTAGCGCTCAATGTCCTTCTTCTGGAGGTAGTCCAGCAGGCTGCGGCGCTTACCGACCATCTTCAGCAGGCCGCGGTTGGAGTGCTTGTCCTGGGGGTTGGCCCGCATGTGCTCGGTGAGGATGTTGATCCGCTCCGTCAGGATGGCGATCTGGACCTCGGGAGAGCCGGTGTCCCCCTCGTGGGTACGGTTGGCGTCGATGATGGCGCTCTTCTGCTCTTTTCTCAGCATGGTTGGTTCCACCTTTCTTGATTTGTCCCCTCAGGACCGCGCTCAGGGGCGGTGAAGGTCCGCAAAGCGAGGCTCTGGGGCGCGGAGGACAGCCTCCGGCGCATGAGAGTCATGCACAGAAGATGATAACACAAGGATTTCCTATTGTAAAGAGGAAAATACGGATTCCGGGGACAGAAAAAATTCTTCCCCCCTCTTGACAGAGGGTTTCCCCCCATGGTATGCTAACTGTACTAGTACGGTTAGTACAGATGAAAGGAAGTGACGCCATGATCAGCCTGAACTACCGGGACTCCCGGCCGATCTATGAACAGATCAAGGATGAACTGAAGAAGCTGATCGTCACCGGCGCCCTGGCGGCGGAGGAGCGATTGCCCTCCGTGCGGACCCTGGCAACCCAGCTCTCCATCAACCCCAACACGATCCAGCGGGCTTACAACGAGCTGGAGGGGGAGGGGTACATCTTCTCGATTCCCGGGAAGGGGAGCTTTGCCACGGCCAACGCGGGCACCGACGACACAAAGAAGCGGCAGCTGCTGGAGAAGATCCGGGAGCTCCTGGCGGAGCTGCGGTACCTGGGGACGACCCAGGAGGAGCTGCTGGCGCTGGTAAAGGAGGAGACGGAATGATTGAAGTGAGAGACGCCGTGAAGCGCTTTGACGGCTTCGCAGCCCTGGACGGGGCCACGCTGACGGTTCCGGAGGGCAGTGTCTACGGCCTGGTGGGCCCCAACGGCGCGGGCAAGTCCACCCTGATCCGGCACCTGACGGGCATCTACCGCCAGGACGGCGGCACAGTGCGGGTGGACGGCCAGGAGATCTGGGAGAACACGGCCCTGAAGGCCCGGATCGCCGCCATTCCAGACGACTGGTACTACTTCGCCCAGGCCACCATCCGGGACATGTGCCGGTTTTACCGGGGCTTCTACCCGGAGTTCTCCATGGAGCGGTATGAGAAGCTGAAAGAGGTCTTCGCCATTGACGAGAAGCGGACCATCCGCCGCCTCTCCAAGGGGATGCAGAAGCAGGCGGCCTTCTGGCTGACCCTGTGCTGCATGCCGGACTACCTGATCCTGGACGAGCCTGTGGACGGCCTGGACCCGGTGATGCGGCGGCAGGTGTGGTCCCTGGTCATGAGCGACGTGGCCCAGCGGGGCACCACGGTGCTGGTGAGCTCCCACCACCTGCGGGAGCTGGAGGACGTGTGCGACCACGTGGGCATCATGGACCACGGGAAGGTCCTGCTGGAGCGGAGCCTGGAGCAGCTCCAGGACAACATGGTGAAGCTCCAGGTGGTGTTCCGGGACGGCAGCGAGGTGCCCGAGGACCTGCCGGTGCTCCACGCCTCCCGGCTGGGGCGGATTCACACCCTGATTATGCGCATGGGGGCCGAGGAGGCCCAGGCACGGGTGGCGGCCTGCGGTCCTCTGCTGGTGGACGCGGTGCCCCTGACCCTGGAGGAGATCTTTATCTATGAATTGGGAGGTGCGGACTATGCGGTCAAAGACATCCTTCTTTAACAGAACGCTGTTTCGCAAGAACCTGGCGCGGTTCTGGCCCCTGTGGGGCGGCGCGTCCTTCCTGGGGGCTCTGACGCCCCTGGCCATGCTGATGGAGCTGATCCGAATCCGGTTCCAGGTGGAGATCACGGCTCCGGAGATGGCGAGCGGCTATTACATGGTGCTGACCCAGATGGTGCCCGCCGTGTGTCTGGTGTACGCGGTGCTGTGCGCCCTGGCGGTGTGGAGCTACCTCTTCAACGCCCGGAGCGTGGGACTGCTCCACACCCTGCCCCTGAGCCGGAACGGGCTCTTTGTCACCAACGCGCTCTCGGGCCTTGCCATGATGGTGATCCCCTTCACCGTCACCGGGGCGCTGTGCCTTGCGGTCTCGGCGCTGACGGGGACGGTGGCCCCGGCGGCGCTGCTGGCGACGGTCCTGTGCGTGCTGGGGGAGTGCCTCTTCTACTTCGCCAGCGCCACCCTGATTGCCTTTATCACCGGCCACGGCGTGGCCATGGCGGCGCTGTATTTCATCTTCCACTTCCTGGCGGTGGGGATCGAGTACCTGCTACGGGTTCTGGCCAGCGGGTTCTACTTCGGCGTGATGGCCGATTCCGCGGGCGTGTCCCAGTGGCTGTCCCCCACCATAGCCCTGATGCGGGAGTTCACCTACGGCGAGGAGTATCAGGACGTCTTTGACGCCCGGTGGAATGTATACCGCACAACGCTCCAGTCCGTTCACCTGGAGAATGCCTGGATTGTGGCCCTGTATGCCCTGGTGGGCGCGGGGATGCTGGCGCTGGCGTGGCTGCTGTACCGCCGGCGGCGCAGTGAGAGCGCCGGGGACGTGGTGGCCGTGGGCTGGATGAAGCCGGTATTCCGCTATGGCTGCGCCCTGTGCGCCGCCCTGGCGGGAGGCATGGTGCTCTACAGCATCTTCTGGGCCGGTTATCAGGGCGGCAGCCGCTACGAGGCCCTGCCAATGGGGATCTGTATGGTCCTCGCGGGGGTCCTGGGCTATTACATCGCCTCCATGCTGCTGGCCAAGTCCCTGCGGATCTTCCGGACCACCTGGAAGGGCGCGGTGGGAACGGCTGCTGCGGCGGCGGTCCTCTGCGGCGTGATGGCTGGGGACGTGCTGAGCATCGAGGACCGGCTGCCGGAGGCCGGGGACGTGGAGAGCGTTTGGTTCACCATGGACAACGGAATCAGCGGAAGGCTGGAGGACCAGGCGGAGATCCAGAAGATCGTGGAGGCCCACCGGGCGCTGCTGGCGGAGAAGGAGGACTTCAAGGCCAACGAAAACCGGGCCTACAACGAGCCAAACTGGAGCAAGGCCATGTTCTCGGTCTTCTACACGATGGAGAACGGGACCTCCCTGCGCCGCAGCTACTACCTGGATTATCACCAGGACGACCTGGAGAATCCGGACACGGCCATGGGGCGTCTGGCGGCCCTGGCCGTGGAGCCGGGCATCCAGCGGGCGAACCTGCTGAGGAGCGACATTGACCACTTCACCGGCGGCGAGATCGGGTGCTGGAAGCGCTCCACGAAGGAGCGGGTAACCATCAGCATCGACGCGGAGCAGGCCCAGGCCCTGTACGAGGCCATGGAGCGGGACATTGAGGCCGGACACTTCGGCAAGACCACTTTCCGGGATCTGGCCTGGAGCCAGGAGGTCTACAACGAGAGTCTGTACTTCTACTATCAGACGGTCCCGAACGCCCAGAACGACTACTCCACCTATTCCGCCAGCCACAGCGTCAGCTTCTCCGTCCACTGCACGGAGCTGATCCGGGCCCTGGAGGAGCTGGGCATCCTGGACGAGGACTACCAGCTGCTGACCCATGCGGAGGAGGAGCAGATGTACGGCGACGCCGCCTGGGGGGAAAACACGTCGGTGGAGGAGGATCTGGGGCTGATGGATCAACCCGTTCGCGCCGTGACGTTTTATAACGCCGAAACCGTGACGGCGGGGTAATCCATGGAGGTCCTGGACAGAAGAGCGCGCCGGCGGGCGAGAACCTGGAACCCCCGGTTCCTGGCGCTGTGCGGCGTCCTGGCGGCGCTGACCGCAGCGGTGATCCTCACGGCGGCGGTCCGGCTCCTGGGCGCGGCCTCCTCTCCCCGGGAGGCGGAGGAGAACCTGCCGGACTATGTGGAGCGGGATCTGCTGACGGTGAACGAGTGGTCCCGCCCCGGCGAGGCGCTGGAGACGGTGGAGGGCGTGGTGATCCACTATGTGGGGAATCCCGGCACCTCCGCCCGGGCCAACCGGAACTACTTTGAGTCCCTGGCCGATGGGAGCGGCGGGGTGTATGCCTCCAGCCACTTCATCGTGGGCCTGGAGGGGGAGGTGGTCCAGTGCGTGCCCCTGACGGAGATCGCCTACGCCTCCAACAGCCGCAACGGCGACACGATCTCCATCGAGGTCTGCCACCCGGACGAGACCGGGGAATACGGCCCGGAGACCTACCGCCGGGTGACGGAGCTGACGGCGTGGCTGTGCCGGGAGTTCCGCCTGGACCCGGAGAAGGACGTGATCCGGCACTACGACGTGTCGGGGAAGCTGTGCCCGCTGTACTACGTGGAGCACCAGGAGGCGTGGGAGCGGCTTTTGGCGGACGTGGAGGCGGAATTGGAGGCCCTGGAGGCGCCGGAACCGGAGGCATAAAAAATTTCTGAAAAATTTTTTAAAAATTTTGAAACAAAAGCCCCCTGAAAATCGTCTTATAGTATAGAGGGGCAGCCGGCGGCGGCTGTCCGGCAAGTGTCTGTGTGAAAGGAGCCTTCCCGATGGAGAAAAGTATGATGAGTGAGAACCTGTGGCGGGTGTGGGTAGACACCAGCCGGCGGATTGTGTCCTTCCATGAGGAGGAGGGTTGCAAGCTGCTGGAGTTCCGCAGCCGGGAGCTGTTTTTAAGCTGCGTGGATCAGTACACAGGGATGCAGTACCGGTATCAGTAAGAGCCTGTTTAATATCTCGACGTGTATGGATTGGCGAGTGGATTTTTTGCCCTGCAAGGCAAAAATCCGCAGGCATCCTGACGGATGGCAAGGA
>JAAWIL010000142.1 GCA_022796315.1 Oscillibacter sp.
AATCCTTGCCATCCGTCAGGATGCCTGCGGATTTTTGCCTTGCAGGGCAAAAAATCCACTCGCCAATCCATACACGTCGAGATATTAAACAGGCTCTGAAAATCGGGTGCCGATGTTCAAATGTTGACTATATACGGCGCGTTCACGGACCGTCCGGGCGGCCGCCGGACAGCCGCTCCATGCCCTCCAGGAACAGGGCGCCGGAGAGCAGATCGGCGCACCCGCCCGGACTGAGGTTCCGCGCAACGCACTCCCGGTTCAGCCGGGACAACGCCTCCATCGCCGGATCGGTTAAGACCGGCCAGGCACGCAAAAAGTCAAGGGCCTGGGCCCGCATCCAGTCCAGTCCTTCCCAGCCCGCCCGGTGGAGAACCGCGGTGTCCTCCACGACGGTCATCAGCTCCAGCAGGACCCGGAGAAGCTGACGGTTTCGATCCGGCTGGCCCCCTGCGGCCAAGGCCGGAAGCGCGGTCCGGCGCAGGGCGGGAAAGCCCGCAATGGCCTCTCCCCGGATGCCGGCGCGGCCGGTGGCGGCGTAAAGCTGTTCGCCGTAAGTCACAGGGACTTTAGCGGAGATGACCTCGAGCTCCTCCCGCAGCGGCTGCGCCGCCAGATCCTGGCTCAAGTCCAGGATCTCATCGGCCAAAAGGGCCCCCGTCCGGCTCAGGCACCGGCCGGCCCCGGCGGAAAGAAGGCCCAGCGTGAAAATAGCGCCCCGATGGGTATTCACCCCGCTGGTGGCGCGGAACATGGCGGTCTCAGCCGCCAACCCGGTCCTTCGGATCTCCCGAAAGAGCGCGGGCAAGGTTCCGTCCCACCCTGCGGCGGTTTGAAACATTTGCCCCAAATAAGGGGCAATTGCCTCCGCGCTGCGGAAAAATGTACAGGCATCCATGTCCCGGTGGGCGCCGCAGTCCAGAAGGTCCACCAAGCCGGGTTTGGGCGTTGCGCGGACCTCCTCCAGCAAGGCGGAGCGGGCCAGGGCGGTTACCAGCCGGGCAGAGATCATGACAGGGCCTCTTCCAGAATGGTCCCGATCGCCTCCAGAAGCTGTTCCACGCTGTGGGCCCGGCTCCGGGCGCAGAGCTGCGCCGGCCTCCGGCAGAGAAGGCACCGCCGGGGAAGCTCTCGGGACAGTTTTTTTCCGGAGGCATCCAGCACATCCAGGTCCAGCAGACGCCCAAAGGGGGCGCCCTCTTCTATGGCCGTCATGGCGGCTTTGATGGGGGCCGCCGGTCCGTCCACCGCCCAGCAGGCCTCACAGCCGGTCCTGGCGGTTTCGGACCAAGCGCCCGACACGGGCCAGCCGTGTTCCCGCAAAGCGGCCTCCACCTGGCGGCAGGCCAGGGGAAAGGCGGCCTCCAGGTTCCGGGGCAGCTTGTCCGGACCGGGAATATTGAAGGTCAGATAAACCAGAGGAACCTGATATTTCGCCAGGAAGGCCCGCTGCCGCCCGGCCCGGCGGTCCCTCGCCGCGAGCATCTCCTCCACCGTCACCGGAGTCATCGGTCCGCACCTCCGTTTTGGGGGCCAAGCCCCGCAAGGATGTTTCCGCCTTCCTCGGAGCGCAGGCAGGCAAGCGTGGACGGGGGAACCATAGCCTCCACCGTGGCCCAGTCCCCCCGGGCCAGGGCCTTCCGCACGGCGGAGGCGCTGATGATCTCCCCGGCGGGGGTCGTTTTCCGGGGCAGAATCCGGCATTGGATTCCGGCGGCCGGCAGGGCCTGGGCCAAATGCCGGTTGTAGATGCGCGTCACCGCGCTGGCCGGTTCCTCTCCCAGGTAACGGACCTGGATTCCCAGGGCGTCCGCGATGCGGGAGAAGACCGCGCCATCCAGCCGGGCCTGGGCTTCGCAAACCGCGTCGCTGTCCGGCAGAAAGTAGGCCGGGAAGGTAGCCCGGGAGATGAGGTAGCTGCCGGTCTGGTGCAGAACGGCGTTTTTCAAATGGGCCGTCCCGGCGCGGACCAGCTCCGTCCGGACCCGGGCCGGGAACAGGGAGACATCCTCGGAAACCACGAACAGGTGCAGCAGGCCGCAGGCTTTGCCGGCCTCCTGGGCCAGATACTGGTGGCCCAGGGTAAAGGGATTGGCGTTCATGACCAAAGCGCCGGTCCGGCCCGGGCGGGAGGCAAGGGCCCCGGTTTCCTCCCGGAGCCGGGCGAGGTAATCGGAAAAGCCGGTTTTTCGGTTTTCCAGAAAGACCATGCTGTCCCCGGCCCGGGCGATCTCGGCAAAGCCCAGATCCGCGAACAGAGGCGCGTTGCGGGGTTTTGTATAGAGGAACACGTGGTAGTTTCCCCGGCGGTGCTGAACCTGAATCAGGTGCAGAACCAGCTGGTTCAAAATCCCGCCGCCCTGGCGGTCCTTCGCCACGGCCAGACACCGCAGGGTATTGCCCGCGCAGGAGCCTGTGGCGACAAGGGATTCTCCGTCAAACACGCCGCAGCTGTAGTCCAGTCCGGCGTCCCGTTTCAGCCCTTCCTGGGCCAGCAGGGCCTCCATGGAGGGCCGCTCGTCTTCCCGCAGGGGCCGGAGCGTATATTCGGCCATGTTCGCGCCTCCTCTGTCAAAAAATGCTGGTTAGCCGGACGCCCGAGCTGGGAGGCCAACCAGGTCAAACCCCGTAAATCAGGTCCTGGAGCTGGTTATTCCGCCCAAAGACCTGGGCCACGACCCGCTCCTTGGCGGGACGGAAGGGCTTGGCCGGGCCGTTGAGGGCGGCGGCCGTCCGCTGGAGCTCGCGGATGTCGGCCACAGGAAGCCGGGCGTCCTTCAGGGCCGCCTTCAGCTCAGGGCGGCGGGGATTCACCGCGATGCCATACTGGGTGACCAGCAGGTCCACATCGGAGCCGGGGGTAGACACCGTGAACACCCGGTCCACGACAATGGACATGCGGGCCCGGCTGAGCGGGGCGACAATGACGGTGAGCTTCGCCCCGGCGGCTACGTCGGTGTGTCCGCCGGAGCCTCCCATGATGAGGTTGTTCGAGTCCGTATGGACATTGATGTTGAACTCTGTGTCAATTTGGGTGGCCCCCAGCACCACGACATCCAAGTGGGAGGCGGCGTTGCTCTTGGCGGTGGGACTGGCGTACTGGGCGGCGGTGATCTCCACATGACCGGGGTTTTCCCGGATCGAGCGGACCGCCTCCAGATCAAAGCACTGCACGTCCTGAATGGCCCGGAAGCAGCCGGCCTCCAGCATATCCACCATATACCCGGTGATTCCGCCCAGGGCGTAGCTGCCGTGAATCTTCTCCGAGAGCATGATGCGCTTCATAGAATCCGCTACCGCCAGGGAGGCCCCGCCGGCTCCGGTTTGAAAGGAGAAGCCCTCTTTCAAGAGCCCGGAGGCATAGATGGCCTGGGCGGCGTAGCCGGCAATTTTCAAGGCGATGGGGTCCTTGGGCATCTGCGTGGTGCCCGAGACGATGCCGGCGGGGTTGCCGATGGCGTCCACCTGCACCACAAAGTCTACCAGGTCCTCCGTAATGGAGGGATCGCACAGGGGGTACTCCACCAGGTTGTCGCTGATGATAACCACCTTGTCCGCCCGTTGGGCGTCGGCAAAGGCGTATCCCAGAGAGCCGCAGGCGGAGGGGCCGTACTTTCCGGAGCAGTTTCCCTCGCAGTCGGAGGTGGGCGCGGCCAGGAACGCGATGTCGATGTGGTCCGTTCCGTTCAGGATATTGCTGGGCCGGGTGCCGTGGGTGAGGAACGTGACCGGCTTTTTCAGAACGCCCTCGCTGATGGCCCGGCCAATTCCGGCCGCAGCATAGTCGGTGATGATGCCGGTGACTACCTCGTTTTGGATATGGCCGATCAAGGGCCGGTGGCAGTCAAACAGAGAGCTGGCGTTGACCGTCAGATCCCGAATGCCCATTTGGGCGGCCTCCTGCAGCACCATATTCAGTACATAATCGCCGTTCCGGAGATGGTGGTGGAACGAGATGGTCATACCGTCCCGGAGTCCGGCGCCCTGAATGGCCTGACGCAGATTTTGACACAGTTTACTCATGGAACTCCACCCCCTCGATTTCCGCCGCGTCCTCCAGGACCATGCGCGCTCTTTGGACAATGGGCGCGTCAATCATCTTGCCGCGCAGGGAGATGGCGCCCTTCCCCTGGCGTTTGGCCTCCGCGATGGCCTCAAACACATCTTTTGCGTAGTCGATGTCGGCCTTGGACGGGGAGAAGACCCGGTTGACCACAGCCACATGGGCGGGACTGATGCAGGCCTTTCCGGAAAAGCCCAGCCCCTTGGCAAAGGCGGCGTCGGCCTCCAGCCCCTCCAGGTCCCGCACATCGGTGAAGGGCGTGTCGTAGACCTCGATTCCGGCGGCCCGGGCGGCACAGACCAGGCGCCCCCGGGCGTAGAGGATCTCCTGGCTCTCCTTGGTGCGGCGGCAGCGCAGGTCAGCGGTCAGGTCCTCCGCCCCCAGGAACAGCCCCAGCATCCGGGGCGAGGCCGTGGCGATGTGATAGGCGTTTTCCACGCCAAGGGCGGTCTCCAGCAGAGCCAGAATGCGCGTCTGCCCCTGGGGGAGGTCCAGTTCCTCCTCCAGCGCGGCGAGGGCCCGGTCCAGGGTTTGAATGTACGCGGCCCCGCTGACTTTGGGGGGCATAATGGCGTCCGGCCTCAGGGGGAGGATGGCCCGCAGGTCCTCCTCCCAGTAGGGCGTGTCCAAACCGTTGATGCGCACAATGCGCTCACATTTGCCAAAATCCAGGGCCGTCAAGGCGTTTTTGACCAGTTCCCGCGCGGCGTCCTTCTCGTCGGGGGAAACCGCGTCCTCCAGATCGAAGATCAGGCTGTCGGAGCCCAGCAGGCCGCCGTTGACAATGAGATTCGGGTTGTTGCCCGGAATAAACAGCATGGTTCTTCTCATAGGGGTTCCTCCTCCCGGCAGGCCCGGCGGACCGCGATGACCATCCGGGCGCGGATGGTACAGTCCAGCGCACCGTGGTCCACAGCCTCAATGTCCGCGTTTTTTACGTCCATCTCCTCCAAAACCTGGAGCATGGTCTCCCGAATGGAATCCCCATAATACCGCTCTACCGAGGATGTCAGGGAGATCCGGATTCCCTCCGTTCCCGGCAGCACGGTCACCATGATGTCACTGGACTCCAGGGTGCCGGAGGCTGCTGCGTGCTTGATTTCCATATTGCGCTCCTTTCACTGCAATTTTTGGGCAAAACCCGCCGGTTTTGGGCTTGGGGCGGCGATAGAGCGGGAGCGTCCGATTAGAAAATTTTATGTAGGGGCGGTTATCAACCGCCCGTCCCAAGGGAGATCCGGCCCGCCGGGGAAGGGCTAAGAGCCTGTTTAAAATCTCCCCGCGCATGTCTTGGCGGCGTATTTTCCGCCCTGACTGCGTTAAAAATCCTTGCCATCCGTCAGGATGCCTGCGG
>JAAWIL010000270.1 GCA_022796315.1 Oscillibacter sp.
CAAGGACGTCATCATTGACGGCGAGGAGGTCACTCTGACCGAGGTGGGCGACAGCCTGTCCGAGCTCAAGACCACCACTCTGAACAACTGGTACGAGGTCAAGTTCAAGGCCGACGAGACCGTGAAGAGCGTGACCCTGATCAATCCCGCGATTGATCGGACCACCGGCAGCGACCTTGATGCCGCCAATCATGGCGACTATCAGTTCTGCATCCATCCCGGCACGGTGGACCATCCCCTCGGTGGCGTCGCCAGCGGCAAGTATCCCCGGTTCGTGGGCAAGATCGAGGACGTCGAGAAGGCCCAGGAGGACAACACCACCGGCAAGGTCATCCTCTTCGAGGATATGTACACCAACAACCATGCCATGCTGAACGGTGAGGACACCTATGGCGAGGGCCTGAAGTACACCCTGGACACTGCCGGCACCAGCCTGCAGGTGAAGAACGCCACCGGCGGCACCGTCAAGGGCTTTGCGGTCTCCGGTAATGCCAAGACCGTTCTGGTTCAGGATAAGCGCGTCATCAATAAGGATGGCGAGCCCATCAGCGTGATGGATTCCATCGAGTACTTCGACGGCGGACGTTCCGGCCTGGAGCGCGCTGTGAAGAAGCTCAACCTGAACAACAAGGTGGCTGGCGAGTACTTCCGCGGCTTCGTGAGCGCTGTGTTCGAGAACGGCGTTGCTCAGACCGTGATCATCTACGAGAAGCTGCCCAACGACGTGAACTGGGGCGGCGATGAGACTCCCTCCAACATCCAGGTGACGATCGCCAACGGCAAGATCACCGTCACTCCCAAGACCCCTGTTGGCGGCACCGTCACTGACGAGAAGCTGATGGCTGTTCGTAACGCTCTGCTCAAGGCGGGCTACGAGAACATCAACATTGCCCGGGATAATACCGGCAAGGTGACCGGCATCACCGCGACCAAGGATGACATCACTACCACCTTCGGCCACGAGGGCCTGAATCCCCTGGTTGTGTCCAGCATCTCTGTGAGCGGTACTCCCACCAAGGATACCTATGTTGAGGGTGAGGCCTTCGATCCCGCTGGCCTGACGATTACTGTCAACTATGCGGACGGCAGCTCTGACACCCTTGCGAATCTCACTGACGCGACCTATGTTGGCGGAAACAGCGGCAATGCTGCTCTGCAGACGAGCGACACCACTGTCACTGTGACCTATGCCGGCCAGACCGCTACTGTTAGCGGTATCACCGTGTCTGCCAGAACCGTTGACAGCTTCACCGCTAGTGTCACGGCTGGCACCACCATCGAGGCTGCGTTCGGCAGCGCCATTACCAAGGGTCAGCTGACTGGCCTGTCTCTGGAAGTCAGCTATGTTGGTGGCGGTACGGCTATGGTTTCCGGCACCGATGCTGGCGTGACGGTTCAGGCTGGTCAGTCGGTCGGCACCAAGGGTAACCAGCCCATTACGATTGAGTATGGTGGAAAGACTTCTACTGTGAGTGTTGCTGTTGATCCCACCACAAGTGGTACCGTGAGCGGCGCCCTGACCGGCTTCACCATTAGCGGGGCTGCCTTTACCGACAAGGCAGAGGGCGACACCATCTCCGTGACTTACACAGCTGACTCTAGTGCTACTGTCTTTGATCAGGCTGCTCTCAATGCGCTCGCTACTAGTGTTACTGGCACTGGCATTACCAACGGAACTATCACTTTGACGACTCCTGGTACAGCTGACAGTTCTGCTGGTGCGGACGATGGCACGAAGGCCGTTGTTACGGTAAGCTTTGAGCTTGGTCCTGTTACCAACGCTACCACCAACCCGGCTCTCTCTTTCAGCACCTGATCCTTCTTTGAAGGATTCTCCAAAAAAGATTGCCCCCGCTCCTTTCGGAGCGGGGGCTTCCCCTTTGTCCTCAGCTCAACTTATAAAAGGCGACCACGTGATAAAGCGCATTCGTCGTGTTCAGCTGGTTTTCCATATAGTCTGTTTGCAGGGACATCTGGTTTCCGCTCCAGGTGACCGATAAGGTGGAACCGGCAAAGGAATAGCTCTGACCGCTGGAATAGGTATGGCCGAGAATCCGTCCCTCCCCCCCGAACCCCATGGCGATGGAGCTGCCGCCGAAAATGATAAAGAAGTCGGGGCGTCCGGCGGAAAAGTTGATTCTAGTGGGGTGGTTCGAGCCGCACTCGCCGGTGCCGGTGTAGGTGAAGGTCTCCATGCGGCAGTTGCCCCTGGCGGTCAGGGCGGCGGCGTGGGCGGCCAGGGCGGTCTCAATCTTCAGGTTGTCGGCGTTGAAGTCCTGCATGAGGATGCGGTCGGCGGCGTCCCACTGGGAGAGCTTGAATTTGGCTGTCTGTTTCATGGATCAGATCCTCCTGTTTTGTTATTTGTCCAACAGTTGTAACAAAACCCCCGCCCGCGGGGCCAATGCTGCACGTCCGGATGCAACACAGGAGGAAAAAGTTTTGGTCCGGCGTTTGGGGTGCCCCAGCGGGGTGCCGGGGCAGAGCCCCAGCCCCTTGACTTTCGCCGGATCGCGCACCCCTTTAAAATCTCCGTATTCCAATACCGCACTGCCTCCGCCCATTCGCTGACCTTGATTTTTTACAGAAATTGTGCTATACTTCATCAAAATACCCCTGTTTCACTCCTTCAATCAGTCGTCCAAAGCGTGAGGTCTTTCGGGATGGATCTGAAATTACTGGAAAATATCGTCGCCGTCGCGGAGGAGCGCAGCATCTCCCGCGCCGCCGAGCGCCTGTTTATCTCTCAGCCCGCCCTGAGCCAGCAGATTTCCAAGCTGGAGGCGCAGCTGGGCACGCCGCTCTTCTTCCGCGGAAAGCAGAACCTCTCTCTGACCCAGGCCGGGAAGGTCTATGTGGATCACGCGATCCGAATTCTCAACATCCGCAACGACGCGTATAACCAGATCTACGATATCGCGGCCAGCCGGAAGGGCTCCATCTCCATCGGCGTCTCTCCCGGCCGCAGCCCCATGATCGTCTCCATGGTCTACGCCAAATTCCAAAAGGAATTTCCCGATTTCACGGTGCAGGTATTCGACTATCACTGCACCATGACCGAGGAGCTGCTGGCCCAGGGGCGGCTGGACCTGGGCTTTTCCCTTTTGACGGATGATGAGGTCTCCTCCAAGCTCCCCATCTCTCACATCCAGCTGGAGCGGCAGGACATGTATCTGGTCGCCTCCCGGAATCACCCGCTGGCCTCCCGCTACCACCAGGGGTCCAAGTGCCCGGTCATTGATCTGAAGCTCTTTCGGCAGGAGCCCTTTGCCCTCCCCACCAAGGGGGCCAAGATCCGCTGCTTTGCCGACGAGCTCTTTGCCCTGCACGGCATGAATCCCGTTATCCACTATGAGGTCTTCAACGTGCAGGCCATCACCGCCGTTGTCAGCCGCAGCAAGCTCTGCACCATCATCCCCGCCAGCTTCCTTCCGGAGGACGACAATCTCATCCACTTCCGCCTGAAGCCCAACCGCTTCATGGACTTTGCCATCTGCTGGAACTCCAACCACCACGTCACCACGGCGGAGCAGTATTTTATTCATCTCTGCCAGGAATCCTACAAGCAGTACCGGCTTCTCTCATAACCCGCCCAAAACTCCCTGCCGTGAACGAACACAGCAGGGAGTTTTCGATTTCCGCCGGTTTTCAGGAAACGCAAACGCGCTCCGCGCATCGGCGGACCCGCGGTCCGCCAGTTGACTCTATCATTGGGCGCTCCGGCGCGTACCGGTCACTTCAGCCCCATCAAGCCCTCGGAGAAAATGCGCGGGTCCATCCGCTCCGGCCCTCCGGCCTCCATCTTGGGCCGGAACCCCATCACATCCAGAATCTGCGTCTGCACATCCACGCCGGGCGCCGCCTCCGTCAGATAGACGCCGTCCGGCCGCAGCTCAAATACCGCCCGCTCGGTGATGTATATGACGGGCTGTCCCGTCTTTCTGGCGTATTGGCCGGAGAAGGTAATCTGCTCCACGCTGTCAATCAGCTTCCGCTCCCGGCCCTCCTGGTCAATCACCAGCCGCCCGTCCTCCACATGGGTTTTGATGCCGCCCGCGGTAAACGTTCCGCAGAAAAAGACCTTCTTGGCGTTCTGCGTGATGTTGACAAACCCGCCGCATCCGGCAATCCGGGGCCCGAACTTGGATACGTTGATATTCCCGTCCCGGTCCATCTGGGCCAGGCCCAAAAAGGCCAGATCCACGCCGCCGCCGTCATAGAAGTCAAACTGATACGGCTGGTCCAAAATCGCCTCCACATTGACCGAGCCGCCAAAGCGCGGGCCGCCCTGAGGCACACCGCCCACCGGGCCGGCTTCCACCGTCAGCGTCATGTAGTTCCCGATGCCCTCCTCGTTGGCAACCAGGGAGATGTACTCTGGAATGCCGATTCCCAGGTTCACCACCGTGTTGGGCTCCAATTCCATGGCGGCCCGCCGGCCGATGATCTTCTTGGCACTCATGGCGGGGTATTCCAGGCTGTCCAGCGGGAGGCGGAAGTCTCCGGTCATGGAGCCGTCATATTCGCAGGTCTGGCACTGTGTGTGGTCTTCTTTGTTCTCGCAGACCACAATGGCATCCACATAGATTCCAGGGATCTTCACCAGCTTGGGGTCCAGCGTGCCGCTCTGCACTACGCGCTCCACCTGGACGATCACCCTGCCGCCGCTGTTCTTCACCGCCTGGGCAATGGAGGTGGCCTCGGTGGTGCAACACTCCCGCTCCAATGTTACATTGCCGTCCTCGTCCGCATACGTGCCGCGGATCAGGCCCACATCAATCGGAAACGCCTTATACAACAGCCGCTCCTGCCCCAGAACCTCCACCACCTCCACGATGTCCTCCGTGGTGACGGCATTGAGCTTTCCGCCCTCAATCCGGGGGTCCGCGAACGTGTTCAATCCCACATGGGTCAGCGTGCCCACTTTGTGGGCGGCAATGTCCCGGAACAGCTGGGCCAGCGTGCCCTGCGGCAGGTTGTATGCCTCCAGGCGGTTGGCGTTGATGAGCTTCCCCAGCTCCGGCACCATGTTATAGTGTCCTCCGATCACGCGCCGGAGCATTCCGTCGTGGGCAAAGTGCTCGGCGCCGCTGCCGTCGCGGTTGCCCTGGGCCGCCGCGTAGAACAGCGTCAGCCTCTTGGGGGAGCCGGTTTCCAGAAACCGCTTCTCCAGCGCCTTGGTCAAGGCCTCCGGCATAGCGCTGGCCACAAATCCGCTGGGGGAGATGGTCATGCCGTCCTGTACCATCTGTGCGGCCTCCGCCGCAGTGATTACCGGTTTTTTCGCCATATGTCTCTCCTCACCTTCTTAGAGCCTGTTTAAAATCTCCCCGCGCATGTCTTGGCGGCGTATTTTCCGCCCTGACTGCGTTAAAAATCCTTGCCATCCGTCAGGATGCCTGCG